>JAHIYU010000116.1 GCA_018814885.1 bacterium
CACCCGCCTGTCCGCCGGCGAGCTGGAAGCCATGGGCGCCCGGATCGGATCCGATGTCCCTTTCTTCATTCGCGGCGGCACTCAACTCGGTCGGGGACGCGGCACGGAACTGAGGCGGTTGCCGCCGCTGCGTGGCTGCGAATTCCTCATCGTCATGCCGGACATGACGTTGCAGACATCAACCATATATAGACAATTGAATATGGGATTGACAACCCGCAGCCCCAAGGTTAACATCCGTCATATTGAGGCTTTAATCGCCCGTTTCCCAAGGGGTTCCTGGTTCGGTGGCAACCGTTTGGAAGATGTCGTCCTGCCAGGTTACCCGGTCTTGCAGCGTCTGATCGCGGAGCTGCATGAACATGCCTCCATTGCCATGCTCAGCGGCAGTGGAGCGGCCGTCTTCGCGGTTTTCGGCGACCACGGCCGGCTGGAGCAGGCGCGGCGTGAGGTCGAGCGACCGGGCTGGTTCGTCCGGGCCGTGACACCACATGCGGCGGGGGTGATCGTCAGGGACGACGTATGACCCCATCCTGATCCCGTGCTTCCGGCATCTACGGAGAGGTGTGGTTTTGGAAATCACTGAGATCCGGATCACCTTGAGGGACGACGACAAGCTGCGCGGGTTCGCCAGTGTCACCCTTGACAATTGTTTCGTCGTTCGCGGGCTGAAGATCATCGAAGGCGCCAACGGGATGTTCGTGGCGATGCCCAATCGCCGTCGCAAGGACGGCACGTTCCAGGATATCGCTCATCCCATCAACATGAAGACCCGCGAATGGATGGAAAACCAGATTATCACTGCCTACAAGCAGGAACTCCAGCGCGCCGAGCGGGGAGAAGTATCGGTTCTGTCCAGCGATAGGGACGATGACTCGGCCCTTGAAGAGAGATTCTAGGGAATCAGCCTGCTGGGGCGTCGTCAAGTGGTAAGACACAAGGTTTTGGTCCTTGCATTCGCAGGTTCGAATCCTGCCGCCCCAGCCATCACTCCGCCATCCTCACGTTTGGTGTTTACCCCGCCCGGGTCATGCCCTACAGTGCCCGCAAGGTTCGCTCTCGCCGCTCGTCCGCCGACGCTTGTCACGTCCGGAGGAACATCTCGATGAACAAACTCGCGCTGATCACCGGCAACGCCCACAAGGTCATGGGCGAGAAGATCGCGGAACACCTCGATCAGCCCCTGCTGGACGTCGAGGTGAGTCGCTTCTCCGACGGCGAGATCAACATCAAGATCCTCGAGAACATACGCGGCACAGACGTTTTCGTGATCCAGCCCACGTTCCCGCCCGCCGAGAACATCATAGAATTGCTGTTGATCCTGGACGCCGTGCGGCGCGCCTCGTGCCGACGGGTGACGGCGGTGATACCCTACTTCGGTTATGCCCGGCAGGACCGCAAGGACCAGCCGCGCGTCCCCATCGGCGCGCGTTTGATGGCCAACCTCATCACGCAGGCCGGCGCCAACCGCGTGTTGACCATCGACCTGCATGCCCCGCAGATCCAGGGCTTCTTCGACATACCGCTCGATCACCTCTACTCGGCGCCGGTGCTGCTGAAGCATTTCGCGGATTCGCCCAGGGAAAACATGGCCGTCGTGGCACCGGACGTGGGCAGCATCAAGATGGTTCGCGCCTTCGCCAAGCGTCTCGGAGCGCCTCTGGCCATCGTCGACAAGCGCCGGCCACGCGAGAACGAGGCCGAGGTCATGAACTTCATCGGTGATGTCGCGGGCAAGGAAGTCGTGATCTTCGACGACATGATCGATACCGCGGGCACGATCACCCAGGCCGGTCAGGCCTGCTTCGACGCGGGGGCCGTGTCCGTGACCGTCTGCTGCACGCATCCCCTCTTCTCCGGACAGGCCCTGGCGCGTCTCGACTCGTCGCCCATCAACGAGGTCGTCGTCAGCAACACCATACCGTTCAACCGCTTCGAGGAATGCCCCAAGGTCAAGGTCATGGACATGTCCGGTCTGCTGGCGGATGCCATCGGCCGCATCCATCGCGAGGAGACCGTCAGCAAGCTGTTCCTGCCTAGCCGGGCCGAAAAGGGTGCTTCTTGACAATTCTCGTCTAAACTGCTTTATTGAGCGGTCCAGAATGTTCGGAATGATTCGGAATGTTCGGATGAATTGGACCAATGAGGAATGTTCCGCTGGCCGGCGGCCCTGGATCGTTCAGGGCGGGACGTGTGATCTCCCGGTGAGCGCGAGCGACCACTTTGTCGGAGGCAGTTGCCATGGGCCTGATCAAGATGACCGTCTATCCGCGGTCCACCTCGGGTAAGAACGCGAACCGCAGGACGCGCATTAGCGGCAGGACGCCTGCCGTGGTGTACGGCGACAAGCGCGAGCACAGCTCCAACGTGGAGCTAGACACCGTCGAGTTGCGTCGCGCCATGGCGGCTTTCAGCGGCTCGAACCCTCTGTTCTCGCTGTCCCTGGACGGGAAGGGTGAACCATTCGTCGCCGTGATGCGTGAGATGCAGACCCACCCGGTCAGCGAGGAGATCTATCACTGCGACCTCTTCGCGATCCCCCTGGGCAAGCCCCTGAAGATGGAAGTCGCCCTGGATATCCACGGGGAGAACCGCCATATCCGCAGCGGTGACGCCGTGCTTGACGTCGTGCGCCGCTCCATCGAGATCGAATGCCTGCCGCGCGATGTGCCCGACACCATCGACGTCGATTTCAGTGAACTCGCGGTGGGGGACAAGATCAACGTCGCCGACCTGAGCCTCGAGAGCGGCACCATCCTCACCGACGATGACGAGGTCGTGCTCAAGCTGAACCTGAACACCTTCGAAGAGGAAGCGACGGCCGCGGCGGACGCAGGGGACGCCGAGGCAGACGCCGAAGGCGAGGAGGGCGACGCGTCGGGAGAGGCTCACGCTGCAGGTGACGCCCCCAAGGCGGAATGACGGCGATCGCCTTTGCGAACGGGTGACTGAGACAACGAAACGAGGCGGTCCCCGGACCGCCTCCTCTTTTTGGATGACCCGGGTCGAGGGAGGCCGGCGGTGTGGATCCTGGTCGGACTAGGCAATCCCGGACCGCAGTACGAGCGGACGCGCCATAACCTGGGCTTCCGGACGCTCGACACCCTCGCCGCGCGCCACGGGCTGGCCTTTGGACGCCTGGCCGATGCCTGCATCGCGGCGACGGGCCGGATCGCCGGCGCCGAGGTGACACTGCTCAAGCCGATGCTGTACATGAACCGCTGCGGCGAGGCGTGGGCGCGCTGGACCGGGAGCCGGGAGATCGATCCCGCGCAGGGCGAATCCGAAGGCGGCGGAAAGCCCCTGGTCGTCTGTGACGACATCGCCCTGCCACTCGGCACCTCGAGATTGCGCAGCCGCGGCGGGGCCGGAGGGCATCGCGGGCTGGAATCCATGCTCATGGTACTGGGAGACGGGGCGTTCCCGCGCCTGCGCCTGGGGGTGGCCGGCGGCGAAGGGTCGATCCCGCCCGAGTCGTGGCCGGATTACGTCCTGTCGGAATTCTCGACGTCCGAATGGCCGCTCACCGAGGACCTGATCGACCACGCCTGCGCGACCCTGGAGTGCGTGCTGCTCCACGGGGTCGAGGCGGCGGCGAGCCGTTACAACAGCAAACCGCCGGCGCTTTAGCCCGGTGCGAACACGAAACGGCACGGCGCTGCCCGATTGATCCGGGCTGGACGGATTAGTTGATTTTTGCGGGCGGTTGGTATATGTTGAGTCTCCGATTGCCGCCGCCGAGGCGGCAATCGACTGTCTGCGGCGCACAGGTCTCCTAGATCAGACGCGCCTGGACGGAGACGGGCGGCCCCGCGCCGCGCGTCCATATCATCCCTACCCGGAACGCCTGCCCCGACCGTGGGGCGGGACGAGTTCGGGTCGTTCTGTCCGAGGGGAGGTGAACCCATTGAAGAAGTACGAAATCGTCTTTGTGCTGCAAGCCGACGAACCCGAATCCGAGATGGAGGAGCGGGTCAAGAAGGTCGCGTCCCTGGTGAACGCCCATGGCGGCGAGATCACCGAGCGCAACCACTGGGGCGTGCGCAAGCTGGCCTACGAGATCCAGCACGAGACGCGCGGCAATTACATGCACCTTCGCTTTCGGTGCGACGGGACTGTCGTCGACAAGATGGACAACGAGTTCCGTCTGGATCACAAGGTGCTGAGGCATCTCGTGGTCGTGGACGAGGAGTGGAAGGAGCGCAACGAGGCCAATCGGTCCAAGCGCCGCTCCAACGTGCCCGTCGGGGCACCCGCAGCCCCCGGAACCACCGCGGCTCACACCGGCGACGAGTGAAGCCGGCCAATCGAACCGGTAAAGCGAAAGCGAGCGAATGATGGGAAAGAAGACTCCCAGGGAAAGCAAGAAGAAGAGGCGCCCGGCAAAGAAGAAGAAGTGCTTTTTCTGCACCGAGGGCCTGGTCGCCGCCGATTACAAGGACGTCGACCTGATGCGCAAGATGACCACCGAGCGCGGCAAGATAGCCCCCCGGCGCAACACGGGGACCTGCCCGAAGCACCAGCGCATGCTGGCCACAGCGGTCAAGCGATCACGTCATCTGGCGTTGGTCCCGTTCGTCAAGGAATACTTCCGCTAGGCCCGGGCCGGCGGGAACATGCCGTGTGTCCGCGCACCCGGCGTGCATAGGCAACGAGAGAGAGTAGAACCATGGATGTGATCCTTACGAAAAAGGTGGATCAACTGGGAGAAGCCGGGGAGACGGTGAGCGTGACCCGCGGCTACGCCCGGAATTTTCTGATCCCCAAGGGTCTGGCCGTGATCGCCGACTCGAGCCATCGGCGCATGCTCGTCGAGGAGGCTCGCCTGGAGGGTCTGCGCAGCGCCAAGCTCAAGCGCGCCGCCGAAGAACTGGCCACGGGTTTCAAGGACGTGTCCTGCACCATCTCCGTACAGGCCTCCGATGACGAGAAGCTCTACGGCTCGGTGGCCGAACGGGAGATCGCCCAGTCGCTGGCCGATCTAGGCCATCGCGTCGACCACAAGCAGATCGTCCTGGCGGAACCTATCAAGCAGTGCGGGATTTACACGGTTCCCGTACGGCTGCACGAAGAGGTCGAGGTTCCGATCAAGGTCTGGGTGGTCAAGGCGGAATCCTGACCGCGTTCGGTCCGCTCCCGGGAGGCATACATGTCTGACAGGAACGCCGAAACGGACACCGGAGGATTCTGCATCATCATGGCGGGGGGCCGGGGCACGCGCTTCTGGCCCCTCAGTCGTATACGGCGACCCAAGCAACTCCTGCCCCTCGGCCGGGGCAGCTCCCTCTTGCGCGAGACCTTCGAACGCGTGCGTCCCCTGGTCGGGGACGACCGCATGCTCGTCGTGACCAACGAGGCCCAGGCGGAAGCCACGGCCGCGGCACTGCCGGAACTGCCCCGCGATCGGATCGTGGCCGAACCGGTGGGCCGAAACACCGCCCCCTGCGCCGCCCTGGGCGTGGGACTGGCTGCAGGCCTGGTCGGGGAAGGGCCCGTGGCCCTGTTGCCCGCCGATCATCTGATCCCCGACCCGGAGGTTTTCCGCGCGCAGCTGGCCGAGGCCTTCCGGCTCGCCGGGACCGACGGCGGCGTGGTCACCTTCGGCATCCCACCGCGCCAGCCCGCCACGGGTTTCGGCTACATCGAAGTCGCCCGGACTCCCGCCGGGGACGAGGCCGTCGACGGCCTGCGCTTCGTGGAGAAACCCGACGCCGCCACCGCGCGCGCGTACGTCGCCTCCGGGCGGTTTCTCTGGAACAGCGGTATTTTCGTCTGGCACAGCGGCGATCTGGCCAGGGAGATGGCCGAGCACGCGCCGGAGATCTCGCGCCTGCTGGCCGCCCCCTTGCGCGCCTACGGCACGGACGGGTTCGCCGCCGCGCTGGCGATGGCCTACCAGGAATGTCCTGCGGTCTCGATCGATGTCGCCGTGATGGAGAAGCTGTCCGGCTTCAAGGTCATGGCGGCTCGCTACGCCTGGTCTGACCTGGGCAGTTGGGACGCCTGGCGCGAATTCGCGCCGCGGCTGGAGCACGGGAACAGCGGACACGTGCGGCTGCTCGCGGGCGACGGCCGCGGCAACACGGTCTTCGCGCCGGACAAGGCCGTGGCCCTGCTGGGCGTCGAGGACCTGATCGTGGTGGACACCGAGGACGCCCTGCTGATCTGCAAGACGGAAGCGGCACAGAGAATCAAGGAAATCACCGATCGTCTGGAAGAGGAAAACGCACGAGATCTTCTCTAGGAAGGAAAGGAGCGTGGCGAGCCATGCTTGAGTCTGGATTCATGAAACGTATGCCCCTGCTGATCGCGGTCGTCGCCGTGACCATCGGCGTCTCCTCCTGTCAGAAGGCCGATGATGAGGATCTGGATCTCGCCACGGATCTGTTTGGTGACACCCGCCATGACGCGTCTCCGGTAATCTGCGAGGTGGACGGTGTGAAGATCACGCAGCGCGATCTCGAGATGCGCATGGAAGACATGCCAAAAGCCTCGAAATCCCGCTTCAGCGGCGAGGATTGGGAACGCCGGCTTCTGGAGTACATGATCGGTGAAGCCATCCTGGCGCAGGATGCCATCCGGGCGGGCCTGCAACACGAGTCGGCGGTCTCCCGGCAACTGATCAACCTGAGGCGCACCACCATGCGCGATGCGTACGCCTCGCTGGTCCTGTGGGACGACCTGGAGCCGTCCCGCGAGGAGATCGAACGGTACTACGAGGAGAACCAGGCGACCTTCTACACGCAGGGATCGGTCAAGGCGCGTCACATCCAGTGCGATACGCGTCTGCAGATCGACCGGGCCTGGGAAAAGCTGCAAGGCAGCGGTTACGAGAACCTCTTCGCCAACGTGGCCGGCGAGTTCTCGAACAACAGCGAGTCGCTGAAACGGAACAGCGAACTCGGCTGGTTCGCGCGCGGCGGTTACATCTCCGCGTTGCCATACGGCAAGGAGTTCTCGGAGCGCATCTACGACTGGGACATAGGCGTGCATCCCCCGGAGTACATCGGTGAGCACTGGCACATCGTGGAGATCCTCAACCGCGAACCCTCCCGCCAGTTGGCCTTGAGCGAGGTGCGCGACCGCATCGTGGCCGCCCTGTTGCCTTCCGTGAGGCAGAACGCCACCGACGAGTACGTCGCGAAGCGCCATCAGGAGGTCGACCTGGAGTATTTCGGGGACTACCGTCCCGGCCGCGGGCGCACGGCCGATGAGTTGCTCAAGCTGGGCATGCTCGCCAACACCCCCGAGCGTCAGGAAGCGCTGTACGATCTCCTGCTCCTGGATTATCACGATTCCGAGTACGCGCCTATGGCGCTCTTCATGAAGGCGAATCTCTATCTCGACACCACTGGGGACAAGTACCGCGCCCGCAACTGCCTGAACAGGATCCTGAAGAACTACCCCGATTCGGAGCTGCGGGAGCAGGTGGAATACATGCTGGAGAACATGTCCAGGGCCGATTTCCACACGCCGACGTCCATCGAGGAGTTGCGGGATCTGGCCGACTAAGGCTCGCGGCACGGCTGCCGATACAAGTCGAGGGAGCGTTGCAGCGCTCCCTCGGCTGTGTTATACAGACGGGCATGCGCGCACACCCTGCGCCATGAGTTGGAGGTGACTCGTGCGAATTCTACATCTGGTCCCGATCGCAGCCGTCCTTCTCTGCACCGCTGCGGCGACCACGGCGGAAACCGCCGGCGGCGCCCTGGACGTCGTCGAGATGGTCGTGGCCGCGGGTTTCGATCGGGAGAACAGGCTCCCGGAGCAAGCGGGCGAGGTATTCCCCGCGGGCACCGAGCGGTTGTGGTGCTACACGCGCGTGCAGGGCGCCGCCTTGCCGGTGGATATCGTCCACGCCTGGTACCACGAAGGCGAGACGCGCGCCAGGGTCTCGCTGCCCGTGCGTTCGCCCGACTGGCGCACGTGGTCCAGCAAGCTTCTGCTGCCGGCCTGGACGGGCCACTGGGAGGTCAAGGTGCTGGATCCCGACGGTCTGGTGCTAGCGTCGAGGACCTTCACCATCGTTCCCGGAACGACGGGCGGGGAGGATTCCGAATGACCATGTCGTCGCGCCGGGTCGCCGTCCTGGCTTTCGTGCTCGCGGGACTGGCCTTGACGGTCGTTTCCTGCGGGCGGGCCCCCCGGCCCGCCGATGGGCCGGCGTCGGCCCTGTCGGCCGATGACCTGGCCCTCGCCACGAGGCTGTACGCGCGCATGCAGGAAGAGCATGCCGCCAGGCGCGACCGCGCGACGCTGCACCTCGGCTACGAGCTGATGGACCGCTACGACGGCTTCCCGCACATGGACCACGTCGTCGAGATGGCCTCGCTGTCGGCCCATCGCCTGGGCGAGACCGCCGAGGCCCTGCGCCTGAGCGGCGAGTACCTGGCGACCTATCCCCACGCGACCGGCGCCTACGCCCTGCTCGGCCTGCGCGCCGATATCCTGGAAGCCCAGGGCAAGGATCTGCGCGCCGCCGACGCCCTGGTCCAGTGCCACGACCTGGCCAGGCTGGCCGCCGACCGCGAGCGGATCGCCGAACGGCTCGCCGCGGTGGGGGGGCGGCTGACCGCCGCGGATCTGGAATCACTGCGCGTCGCCCATCCGGAATCCCCGTTGCGTCCCATGCTGGGCTACCTCTGGTTACAGCGGCTGCTCGTGGAGAAACGCGGGCGCGAGGCCGGCGCGCTGGTCGACGCGATGCGCGAGGAGGCGCCGGGCGATCCGTGGGTGTCGCTGGCAGAACAGCTCCTGCGCGATCCCGATTCAGCACTCCCGCTGATCACCGAGCCCCGTCCCGTCGCCGACGATGTGGACCCCATGCACCTGAGCGTGATCTGTCCCCTGACCGGGCGCTACACCGTGCTCGGCAACGCGTTTTTCGACGGTGTGCGTCTGGCGCGCGACCGGGCCAATCGCGAGGGATGGCGACAGTACACCCTCTCGGTGCACGATTCGGAGGGCGACCCCGTGGTGGCGGCCTTCGCCGTGCGCCGCACCGCCCAGCAGGAGAAGCCCATGGCGATCATCGGCGCGTTGCTCAGCGCGCCGACCGTTTCGGCCGCCTTGACCGCCGAATACCTCGGCATTCCCCTGATCTCCCCCACGGCCACCAACAACCGCATCTGGGAGCTCGGCGAGCTGATCTTCCAGCCGAACGTGACGGGGCTGTTCGAGGCCCGCCTGCTGGCCCGTCTGGTGGTGCAGGTCCTGCTCAAGGAGCGGATCGCAGTGCTGTATCCCGACACGCCGACGGGCCTGCGCAGCTACGAGGTCTTCGCCACCGAGGTCCTGGACCTGGGCGGCAAGCTCGTGGCGGCCGAGCCCTTCAGCGTGGGACTCACAGACTTCCGCAATCCGCTCAAGGAGATTGGCAAGTCATTGCCGGAAGTCATTTTCGTTCCGGCAGATGAAGGCCAGCTACGCATGCTGGGTCCCCAGCTCGATTTCTATCGCACCGGGGCCCTGGTGGTGGGTCTGAGCGGCTGGGATTCCGAGGAGCTGGCGCGGGAGATCGGCTCCGTCCTCGAGCGGGCCGTCTTTCCCAGCCGCAGCGCGCTGTACCCGCCCGAGTGGCCGGCGGGCTTCGACGCGGCATGGAACGAGGAACATCTGCCGCCGGAGGCGACGGACATCGCCCGCCAGGCCTACCTGGCCACCCTGCTGGTGCTGGACACCCTCGGCGAGCGGGGCATGACCCGACGCGAGGACCTGGCCCGCGCCCTGCACGAACGCCTGGGGAACCGCAGCGAGACCGAGGCGGCCACCGACTACATGTTCTCAGCCCTGCGCATGTACCGCAACGGCGCCGTGGTGCCTTTCCCCATGGACCTCTACGCCGAGGCCCTGGCCGAGGCCGATTCTCTGGCGGCCCTGGACGCCGCGGGTCCCTTCTTAGAGGAGATGACGGGGGCCGAGCGGTAGGCGCCGGTTTGCCCTCGCGATCGCGTCTGCACTCTGCCGACGATGGGGCGAAGCCCTGGGTGAGTTCGCTCTGTTCCGGAGGACGCGCGCCGGTCGCATCCTGTGACCGGCGCGCTCGGCTTCCGGGTCCCTCCGCCCTCCTGGCTCCGGGACCCTTCAGACGCCCCCGGGACAGGGAGGACTCGCCCAGGGCTTTGTCCATCGCCTGTGAAAGCGGAGACGAACGCGACGGCATGGCCGTCGCTGATCGTTCGCCGTCGCATCCGGGGAGTCGTGGTCAGGGGCCGACCGGGCTGCGGAACAGGACGGTCAGCACGTTCCAGAAGCCGTCGGGGGAGGTGCAGGCGGCGAAGTCCGGTTCGTAGAGCCACTGGTCGACGGCCTTGATGACCACCTCGTCGAAGGGGCGTCCGCCGTCGGAGTTCACGACGTAGGAGCCGTCGACGATGCCGCGCGGATCGACGAAGAAGGCGACCTTCACCGTGATCAACGGCCTGGACCGATCCGCGGGCGCGGCGTCGGCAGGATAGCGCGGATAGACCTGGCGCTTCAGATGGAAACAGGGGTTGGTCTGGGTGGGCAGCTTGAGCTCGACGGTGTCGTACGCGTCCCAGTGCGGTTCGGCTTCGGGATCGATCTCGGTGGACGTGTCGGGCTCGGGCGAGACGACATCCTGCGATGGCGCCTCGCCTGCGGGTTCGAGCACCTCGTAGTTGGGGGCGGGCGGGCTGAGCTGCTGCTCGCGGCGCAGCAACTCCTGGTGCCGCTCGTCGCGGCCGTCGTCGATGGACAGCTGCGGCATGACCTCCAGCGGTCCTTCCCTGCCCGAGAACTCCCAGCGGCGCTTCACCTCGTCGCGGCTGGGACCGAAGATCACCACCAGCAGCAGGACCACCACCGCCGCGGCCGCGGCGGCCCACATCCTGCGCTTCTGGTTGCGGCGGTAGGCAGGGCGCTCAGGGACCGCTGGCTTCATGGGTCGCATCCGTCTCCGCGAAGGGGTTGGTCGGCCGGCGCTCGCTGGTCCAGAAGGGCCACACGCGTGTCACGTCGCCCTCGCCGCTGCCCGAGACAAGCAGTTCCCAGCGGTCGTCTCGGCGCACCTCGAAGGTGTGCTGGTCGCCCGGCAGGGGCAGCAGGGCCGCCGGCACCGTTTCCCTGCGTGGGGGCAACCACAGCCAGTTGCCGTCTACGCGGATCCAGTCGCAACCGTCGACCAGGGTGGCGGCCGCCGTGTGCTCGGAGATGAAGGTGCGAGGATCGGCCAGCGAAAGCAACAGGTCCTCGCCCTGGAACCAGGCGGCGGTGGCCGACATGAGCGCCGAGGCGACGGCCTGCTGGTAGGCGGGGGCGCGCCAGCGCTCCTCGGAGTCCAGGTCGGCCGGCAGGGGCATGGCAACGTCGACGGCGGGGCAGGCTGTGTGGCGCAGGAGGTAGGCGTTGGACCCGACGACCGGGATCGTGTCCGGTGCCGCGAAGCCGCCAAGGGTTTCGGCCAGCAGGGCTCCCCAGAACGATCCGCCCGAGCTGCCGTAGTGATGGCCGACCGACCAGCCGGGGGCGCCGGGCGTGGCGCGGCGCAGGGTGATGAAGAGGTCGGCCTCGGTCTCGTTGGCCAGCAGGATCTTGGCCTCGGGCGGCACGAAGCCTGGATCGTCACGCGTGAGGACGGCGTCGGCGCCGGCCCCGCGCAGCAGTCCGGCCAGGCGCTCGGCGACGCGCAGGTTCAGTTCGCGGCCGGGGGTGCCCATGGGGGCGGTGCCGTCGGTGTCGGCGGCACCGCCATGGGGGTCGATGACGATGGTCTTGCCGACCAGCTCCGGCACTAGGGGGTGCCAGACCAGGGTGTCGCGGGGGAGGTCGCAGGGCTCCTGCCAGGGAGTCTTGTGGAGGGCGTCCACGAGGATGGGGCGGGCGCCGCGGATTTCCAGCCAGGCGGAGTGGTCGGGGATGGAGCAGAAGGCGGGGCGGTCGGTTCGCAGGTAATAGCTGATTGCACGCCCCAGGACATCGGAACCTGGATAACGGCGCAAGGTCCAATGGTCTCCTGGAATCTCCTGGTTGTTTTTCGGATCGACGAGTATGTGCCAATGAACCTCAGGCCTGGCATCGGATCGGTTGAACAGATATCCCCCTTCTGACATGTAGGTCAAGTCTTCTCCTGCAGCTGTGATGTATGAAATCGAACGTCCACTCCAGTCGTCACCCGGCTTCAACAGCATCGCACCATACGGCGCATTGATTCGCCCCAATGCGATAACGGAATCGCTTCCTTCGGGTTTGTAGTAAAGGTCGTGAGGATATCCCTTCGCGTGTTTCCAACTGAACAGATAGGGGCCAAGGTGATCAGATGTAGTGGGGATGATCTGATGTTCGAATCCACAGGCAGGACAGAAGGAAAGACTGAGTCGATTCGCTTGCATGGACCTTCCAGCCAGATTGCGTGCCGCAAGCGAGAGAGCGACCGTGCCGCCCTGGAAATCCCGTGCGTCCCAGGTGACTGTCATCGCATCTTCATCGAAAATGTGTCCTGCTTCTTCGCCATTCACCTCCAAGCGAATGGACATCGGGTCAATAATTGGACCTCTATCCGGCATAAAGCGCCACGTTATAGATTCGGCTCTCCATCCAGTCGTATCCGAAACCAGTTCCCAGAACGGAGCCCCCCCCTCGAAGTACTCCAGCAGCCCCAGGAAGTACGCCTCCGCCTCCAGCCGCTGCTTCTGCGCCGCCGACAGCTTCTTCTCCACCTCGGGATGCGAGAGCATCGACGGCTCGCCCAGCACCGCCGGCACGGTCGCATTGCGCAGCACGTGGAAGTTGCCGGCCATGATCTTGGCCGGGCTGATCTCCAGGTTGCGCACCAGGTGCTTGTGGATCGAACGGGCCAGATCCAGATCGGCCCCTTCGCGGCCCACCGGGTAGTAGGTCTGGGTCTCGTTCATATCGCGGTCGAGCTCCGCGTTGCTGTTGTGGTGCAACGAGACGAAGACGTCCGGGGCGAGGGAGTCGCAAAGGGCCACGCGCGCGGCCAGGTCGACCGTCAGCGACGAGTCCGCCGGCGAGAGGAAATCGGTGTCGGCGGTGCGGGTCATGTGGACCTCGGCGCCGGCGGCCTCGAGCAGGCCGCGCAACCACAGCGCCACGCCCAGGTTGACCTCGGCCTCCGAGATGCCGTTGAGGCCGACGACGCCCGGGAAGACGCCGCCGTGCCCGGGGTCGAGCAGGATGCGGCGGCCCTGCAGGGGCGTAAAATCGCGGTCGCCGAACGACTCCTGGAGCTGATGGTAGCCGATGTTGTCCGGCACGAGCGGGCGGCGCGCGGCGCAACCCGCGCAGAGGGCCAGGGCGGCGGCGATCGCGAGGGCCACGGTCAAGGGAAGCGGCATCCGTTTCATGATTTCCTCCAGGTTTACGCCGCTGAACGTACAGGCGCGCAAAGTCCTTGTCCAGCCTGGGCTCCCCGGTCTCCCCGGTGGCGGTGCGGCGGCTGGACACCGGGGCGCGCGTCTGGTACCTTAGTCGGCTACCGGCCGGGGCCCCGCCGCGGCCCGTTTGACGCATGTCCAGATCTCGGCCCGGAAGGATCCAAGGCTTGATGAGCGACTCCGTAATGCGGCACATCCCCCCGGTGGGCCAGCTGCTCGAACATCCCGAGATCGTCCCCCTGCTGACCGACGCGGCGCGCCCGTGGATCACGCGCATGGTGCAGCGCCTGGTGGATGCTGAGCGGAAGCGCCTGCGCCGGGCCGGTGACGACGGCGCGGTCAGCCGCGACGACCTGATGCTCACGCTCGTCGCCGCCGTGCTGTCCCGTCACGCCGCGCTGTTGCGGCCAACCCTCAAGCGCGTCATCAACGCCACCGGCGTGCTCGTACACACCAACCTCGGCCGCTCCCTCTATCCGCGTCAGGCCGTGGACTGGCTGGCCGAGGCCGCGCTGCACAACGTCGATCTGGAGATGGATCTCGAAACCAACCGGCGCGGCCACCGCGGCCGCAAGGTGGAGGAGAAGCTGGCCCTGCTCACGGGCGCCGAGGACGCGCTGATCGTCAACAACAACGCGGCGGCCCTGTGGCTGGCCGTGCGCGCGATCGCGGGCACCGGGCGCGTGATCCTGTCGCGCGGCGAGGTGGTGGCCATCGGCGGCAGCTTCCGCATGAACGAAATCCTGACCGAGACGGGATGCGAGCTTGTGGAAGTCGGCACCACCAACCGCACGACGGCGGACGACTACCGCAGCGCCCTGGTTCCCGGCGCGGTGGTACTCAAGGTGCACCGCAGCAACTTCGCCCTGAAGGGCTTCGCCGAGGAAGCGAGCCTCGCCGAGCTGTCCGATCTGTGTCGCGAAACCGGGCAGACGCTGATCTACGACGCGGGCAGCGGGCAGCTCGCCGACCTGGCCGAACTGGGTCTCGACGACCATCACACCCTGTCGGCCGACGTCGACGCGGGCGCCGACCTGGTGACTTGCAGCGGCGACAAGCTGTTCGGCGGCGGCCAGGCGGGCATGGCCCTGGGGCGTCGCGACCTGATCGACGCCATGCGCAACCATCCCATGCGCCGCGTGTTGCGCGTGGACAAGACCACCCTGGCGGCCGTCGACGGCGTGTTGACCCACTACCTGGCCGGCGATCAGATGGACGCGGTGCCGACCCTGCGGTTGGCGGCCCGCGACACCGGCGAGCTTTGGACGCTGGCCGAGGCTGCGCTCGCCCGCTTGACCGACGGTGCGCCCGCCGGCTGGACGGCGGAGGTCGTCGCGGGGACCGCCCAGGTGGGCGGCGGTTGCTCGGCCGAGGCCGAGTTGCCGACGCGCCTGCTCTTGTGGCGCGGGCCCCATGCGGAGCTGGAGCGTTGCCACCTGCTGCTCAGACGCGGCGATCCCGCCGTGCTGGCGCGGATCGGCCAGGGCGGCTTGGCCGTGGATCTGCGTTCGGTCCCCGACGAGGACCTGGACGCGCTGGTCGAGGCACTGCAGGCCGCCTGGCGCGGGCTGGCGGAACCGGCGGGGGAGACGTCATGAGCGCGGAGGCGGCAAGAGGTCCCGGAGGACTCGTCCTGCACGAAGCGGGGCTGGATCCGTCGCGCCTGGATCTGATCGGCGGCCCGGCGGCCTGGACCGCGTTGCCGGCCATGGGCCTGCGCGAGTTCGCCGACGCGCAGCTGCGGGGCGACGACGCCTCCCGCGTCTGCATCTTCCTGGACGCGCCCGGGCGCACCGCCACCCGCGCCGTGGCCGCCCTGGCCGTCGCGCGCTACCTGCTCGCCCTGGACCGCAGCGTCGTGGTCGTCGACGGCGATGATCAGCGCCCGGATCTCAGCCGCTGGGCGGGACGCCAGGAGACCGAGGGGTGGGTGGACGTGGTCCGCTACGGCATCTCGCCGCGGGCCGCCAGCGTCCCCTTGCCCTGGGGGCCGCAGGACGGCCGCGTGATGGGCGTCGGCTCCTACCACCCGGTGCGGGCCGAACCCGGCGAGGCTGAGGACCTGTGCGAGCGCCTCCTCGAGGCGTACGACACGGTGCTGGTCTGCGCTTCGACCGGCGACCGCGGAGCGTTCTGGGCCGCGCTGCCGGCCCTGCGCGTGATCTGCTGGGACCGCGCCCAGGCCACGCCGGAGGAGACGGCGGTCCTGATCCGCGACGCGGCGGTCCTGGGCGCGTCCATGGACGCCGCGATCGCCTTCGGCGTCTCGCGGCGGGCCGTGCGCGCGGATGACGGCACGACCCTCGCGGACGCATCCGCAGGGACGCCGCGCCGGTCTTCGCCGATCTTCAGGCGGTTGACCATTTCCCTGGCGGTGCTCGTCGTGGTGCTGGGTATCTGGATCCTGGGCCAGCTCGCACGCGACGACACGCCGCCCGTCACGCTGCCGGGACCCGAGGTGGTCGTCCAGCCGGAGCGGACCCCGCCGGACAGCGCCGCGATCGACACGCTTGCCCAGATCCCGGGCGACAGCCCGAGACTTGCCGTCGCAGACACCCCCGTCCCGGCAGCCGCCGACTCCGCGTCCGCCGACGCGATACAGACGGCCGTCGCCGAGGAGCCGTCCACCGCGCAGGGCATCGACTGGACGGGCCCGGTGGCCGACGGCGTCTACTGCCTGCACGTCTACTCCATGGCCGACAGCACCATGGCCCGCGAGCAGCTGCAGTGGATGGAGCGGCGGGGCGTCGTGGGGATGGTCCGCCGGTGGCGCGACGCCGACGGGAAGGTATGGTTCCGGATCTACGCGGGCAGCTTCGCCACGCTGCGCGAGGCGCGTGCCGCCCAGCCCGACCTCTTCGAACGATTGGATACCGACTGGGCCATGCCCAAACTGACCGGCAACCTACGCTGAGGCGCGACGTGGACGCGCCGCCGCAACGCAGAAGGTGAGCACTTGAAACTCAAGCGAGTGGATCTACAGGGCTTCAAATCGTTCGTCGACAAGACGTCGCTGGTGTTCGACGAGGGCATCACTTCCATCCTCGGACCAAACGGCTGCGGCAAGAGCAACATCATCGACGCCATTCGCTGGGTGCTCGGCGAGCAGTCGGCCAAGCAGCTGCGCGGGTCGCGCATGGAGGACATCATCTTCAACGGCTCCGCCCGGCGCAAGCCGGTCGGCCTCTGCGAGGTCGCGCTGACCTTCACCAACCACGACCGCAAGCTGCCCATCGAGTTCGACGAGGTCACGGTCAAGCGTCGCGTGACCCGTGACGGCATCTCGCAGTACTTCCTGAACAACGCGCCGGTGCGGCTGAAGGACCTGCGCGACATGTTCTTCGAGAGCGGCGTCAACAACACGACCTACAGCGTCATCGAGCAGGAGAAGATCGGCCGCGTGCTGAGCGACAACGCGGACGAGGTGCGCCTGCTGATCGAGGAGGGCGCGGGCATCGTCCGCTACAAGGCCCGTCGCAAGGAAGCGCAGCGCAAGCTCAAGCAGACCGAGCAGGACCTGTTGCGGCTGCACGACATCACCGAAGAGATCGCCCGCGAGGTGAGATCCCTGAGCCGGCAGGTGGGCAAGGCGCGTCGCTATCGCCGCCTCTACGCCGAGTCGCGGGCGCTTGACCTGCTGCTCGCGGACCGGGCGTGGCGCGACATGGACGCCCGCGAACGGGAGCTGCGCGACAGCCTGCAGGAACTGGCGCTGCTGGCCGAGGCGGATTCGGGCGAGTTGGCGGCGCTGCGTGCCAGGATCGAGGCAACACGGCCGGCCGTGGACGAGCGCGAGGCCGAGCGTCAGGGTCTGGAAGGGTCGCTCCAGGCCTACGAGCAGGAGCTGCAGCAGGTGGAGCAGCAGCTCCTCCTGCTCGAGCATCGCATCGCGGCCCACAAGCAGCGCTTGCAGGAGAACACAGAGTCGGTCGCGGACATCTGTGCGCGGCGTGAAGGCTATCACGAGGAGATCAACGGCCTGACGGGGCGTCGTGCCGGGACGGTCGCCGCCGTGGCCGAGCTGGTGTCGTCGCTGGCGGGCCTCGAGGAGGAGCTCAAGCTGGTCGGGGCCGGCTACGACGCCGACCGCACCGCCCTGGAGAAGGCCGCCCAGCTCAACATCGAGTTCATCGAGACCGACAACCGCCACCATGCCGAGTTGCGCGAACTGGAGATCCGCCGCGAGACCCGTCGCGAACGTCTGGCGGCCGTGGCGCAGGAAAGAGAGCAGCTGCAGCAGAAGCGGCGCGCCGGCGAAGAGCGTCTCGCCGATCTGGCGATCCGCAAGGAGGAGCTGACAGGTTCCCGGCGCGACCTGCTCGGAGTGCTGGCGGCCGCCGAACGCAGCCTGCAGGACGTCCAGGACCGGCGCAGCGTCCTGCGCGACGAGATCGCCCTGCGCGAAGCCCGCCGCGAATCCCTGCACTCGCGCCAAGAATTGCTCAAGCGCATCAAGGACAGCTATCACGGCTACAGCGGCGCCGCCCGCGAGGTCCTCAACGCCAGCGGCGACGACCCCGGGGTGCTGGGTACGCTCGCCGATGGTCTGACCGTGAGCGAAGGGTGGACCGAGGCGGTGGAGGTCCTGCTCGGCGACATGCTCGATTCCGTGGTGGTCGCCGGTTCCGCAAAGGCCCTCGACCTGGTCGATACGGTGCGCGCGGCCGAGAAGGGACGGGCCAGTTTCCTGCTGACCGGGGCCCAGACCGGCGCTCGCGGAGCCGGTCCCGCCCCGGATGGCGGCCGGCCCGGCCGCGAACTCGTCGACGGACCCGGTGCCGACACGCGTCACCTGCGAGGCCTGCTCGATACGGCATGGGCCTTCGAGACGGATGCCGCCGCCGTGGACGCGGCCTCCCGGCACGACGGGCCCGCGGTGCTCGTCTGCGTCTCGCGCAGCGGCCTGCTGGTGACCAGCGATGGCCTGGTCCGCGGCGGCCGCGGCAAGGGCGAGGAGGTCAGCCTGCTCGGCCGCGGCGAGAAACTGGACCGCCTGGAACAGGATATTCGCGAGCTGGGCGAGCGGATCGACGGGCTGATCCGGGACAGGGAGGAGGCGGGCCGCCGCGAGGACGAGCTGAAACGCGAGTTCGCCGCCGGCCGCGAGGAACTCGCCGGACTGGACGCGCGGATGGGGAAGGTGCACGTGGACGAAGCGGAAGTGCGCTCGCGCATCGACACCGCCGCGCAAAGGCTCGCCGCGATCGCGCGGGACAGCGAGGACATCGATGCCTCCCTGCGCGAGCTGGCCTCGCGGGAGGAGGAAATGCGGGGAGACCTGGACGAGAGCGGACGCCGCCGCGACAGCAGCCACATGCGCGTGGAGGATCTCCGGCATGCGGTGACCGAGAGCGAGGGACGTCGCGACGCCATGCGCGCCGAGGTGGCCGAGAGGCGCGTGGAACTCTCCCGCCGACAGGGCGAGGAACGGGAACTGGAGACGGCCCTGTCGCATCTGCAGGAGTCGGTGGCAGAGATGACCGCCAACGAGGAGCGCCTCCGTCAGGATATCGCCTCGACCCGCGAGGAACTGGAACGGATGGAGCAGGAGGTCGGCCAGCGCCGCGGACAGCTCGCCGCCGGCATGGGCGAGCGCGACCGCCGCCGACTGCTCGTCCAGGCCAGCGCCGAGGCCATCGCCCAGCTGCACCAGGAGACGGCGGTCTGGCACGACCGCGTCAAGGAGATCGAGGACCAGCGCAACTCCTGCCGCGAGAAGGCCCACACCGCCGAGACCGAGATGGCCACCCTCGACGTGCGCCGTACCAATCTCGTCGAACGGGTGGAGGAACAGCACAAGGGGCGGTTCCGCGAGTTGATCCGGTCGATCGACCCCGAGGCGCTGCCCAGGGCGCTGGAGATCGACGAGGGCGTGTTCCAGCCGGACCAGGCCCGGGAACTGCTCGAGGAAGACCGCCGCAGGCTGAATGCCCTGGGCGCGGTGAACCACCTGGCCGTCGAGGAATACGAGCAGAAGAAGGAGCGCCTCGGTTTCCTCGAGGGCCAGCTGGCCGACGTCGAGAAGGCGCGCGCCGATCTCACGGCCACCATCGACAAGATCAACCGCACCGCCCGGCGGCTCTTCCACGAGACCTTCGAGGAAGTGCGCCGCAACTACGTGGCCGTGTTCCAGACCCTCTTCGAGGGCGGTCGGGCCGACCTGCTCATCGAACGCACCGACGATCCGCTCGAGTCGAACATCCGGATCCTGGCCCAGCCCAAGGGCAAGCGCGTGGACCACATCCGCCTGCTGTCCGGCGGCGAGAGGTGCCTGACGGCGCTGTCGCTGCTCTTCGCCGTTTATCTCGTCAAGCCGTCGCCCTTCTGCCTGCTCGACGAGGCCGACGCGCCGCTCGACGACGCCAACATCCAGCGCTTCGTGCGCATGCTGCGCGAGTTCTCCTCGGAGACCCAGTTCCTCGTGGTGACCCACAACAAGCTGACCATGGAGACGGCCAATCACCTCTACGGCGTCACCATGATGGAGGAGGGCGTCAGCAGCCTGGTCTCGGTCAGCTTCCAGGACGTGGCCGACAGTCGGAGCGAAGACGAGCTGGGCAAGGCCATCGCGGCGCGCCGCCGGCACATCGACGCCGCCGAGGAGGAGAGGGCCGTCATGGCCGCGGCCGGCGGCGGCGGCGTCACGGAGATGCGCTTCGTCCTCGACAACTCCGTGCCCGCGGCTCCGGACGACGACGACGACGCCGGGACCGAGAACCGGGGCCGGGAGGCCAGCTAGATGTTCGGCGCCTTCGACAAGCTTCGCCGTGGACTGCGCAAGACACGCGACGGCATCTTCGGCCGCCTCGGCGACATGTTCTCCGGACGGGTCCGGCTCGATCCCGGGACCCTCGACGAGATCGAGGAGATGCTCATCGCGTCGGACCTGGGCGTCAACGCGAGCACCCGCATCACCCGCAACATCGAGAAGCGGTTGAAGGAGGAGGGGGGCGACGCCGACCTCGCGTCGGTCATCGAGGTGATCCGCGGGGACATCTGCAAGATCCTCACCGAAGCCAAGCCCGTCGTGAAGGTGCGCAGCTGGGACGAGGCCGCGGCGGCAGGCGGCGCCAAGAGGAAGAAGGGCAAGGGCAAGTCCGCCGCGCCGGTCGGGACGGCGCCTGGGCCCGCGTCGGATCTGCGCGTGATCTTAGTAGTCGGCGTCAACGGCACGGGCAAGACCACAACCATCGCCAAGCTCGCCCACGCCCTGAAGCAGGACGGCCAGCGGGTGCTACTGGCCGCGGGCGATACCTTCCGCGCGGCTGCGGTGGAGCAGCTCGCCATCTGGGCCGAGCGGGTCGGGGTGGACTGCATCCAGCAGGGGAGGGGCGCGGATGCGGCCGCCGTGGTCTTCGACGCGCTGTCGGCGGCGGAATCCCGCGGCGTGGACGTGGTGATCGTCGACACGGCGGGACGCCTGCACACGAAGGTCAGCCTCATGGACGAGCTGGGCAAGGTCGCCCGCGTGATCCGGCGCAGGATCGGCCGCGACCCCGAGACCCTGCTGGTCATCGACGCCAACACGGGCCAGAACGGCCTGCAGCAGGCCAGGATCTTCGCCGAGACGGTGCCCGTGGACGGCCTCGTCCTGACCAAGCTGGACGGCACCGCCAAGGGCGGCATCGTGGTGGCCATCGCGGAGACGCTGGGCCTGCCCGTCAAGTACGTCGGCGTGGGCGAGACCCTGGAGGACCTCGCTCCTTTCGACCCCGAGGAATTCACAGCCGCCATGTTCGCTGAAGATAAATAGTGACAGTCTTTTTCCGGATTTTCTTGATTGTTGCCTCGAGGTCGGGCTCGTCTCCAGCGCCTCGCCCCGCCGCCGCCGGCCACCTCCGACTTGACATGCATTTCCGCGCCATCTAGCTTATTGCCTGACACGCATGTGCGACTGCGCATGCCAGCTCGCAACTTCAGGGCGGGGTGAAAGTCCCCACCGGCGGTCAAAGCCCGCGAACCGATCAGGCGCACCGGCCCGGTCGGCCGACCCGGTGGAAATCCGGGGCCGACAGTTACAGTCTGGATGGGAGAAGTTGGGAGATACGCGTTCGCCGGAGCCACGTCCGGCGGCGCGCCTTCCTGTTGCTCCCTTCCCAACGACAGCGGACCGATAAGATGGCGTTCAGCGTCTCCGACACCCGGTTCATGTCCGTTGCCCACAAGACGGCGCAGCGGCTGGACGGTCGTCCCTGGCCCAATCCGCCGGTGGGGGCGGTCGTGGTGCGCGACGGCGAGATCGTCGGCCGCGGCGCGCACCGGGGTCCGGGCGAGGAGCACGCCGAGATCGTCGCCCTCACAGAAGCGGGCGAGCGCGCCCGGGGCGCCACGCTCTACGTCACGCTGGAGCCCTGCAACCATCAGGGACGCTGTCCGCCATGTGCGCCCGCCGTGGCGGCGAGCGGCATCGGGAAGCTGGTCGTGGGCGTCCGCGATCCCAATCCGGCGGTCGCCGGCGGCGGCCTCGACGTCGTGCGCGAGGCCGGGATCGAGGTATCGCTCGGCGTGCTCGGCCGGGGGTGCTTGGAATTGATCTGGCCCTTCGCCGTCACCGACGGGTTCAAGCGCCCGTTCGTCATCCTCAAGACCGCGGCGACACTGGACGGGCGGTTCGCGCCCGCGGGCGGCGTCGACGGCGAACCCTTCTACCTGACCGGCGCGGACGCCCTGGCGGAGGTCGGCCGCCTGAGGCGCTGGAGCGACGCGGTGCTCGTGGGCGAGGGGACCGTGCAGGCCGACCGGCCCCGGCTGGACGGGCGGCGCGCGCCCGACGATCCGCCCGCCCCCCGGGCCGAACCGCGCCCCGCCTGCGTCGATACGGACCTCTCGGGGGTCGCCGGCTGGGGACGCGACGCGATCCTGGCCTTCGCCGGCGACGGCGTCGATCGGGACAGGGTGCGAGGACTCGCGGCCTCCGGCGTCGAGGTGGTGCTCTGTCGGGAGCGCGGAGGCCGCGTGGACCTGCAGGACCTGCTGGACAGGGCCCTCGCGCGCGGGCTCCACGTGCTGATGGTCGAAGGCGGTCCGACCCTGGCCTCTTCCCTGCTGGCCGCCGGACTGGTGGACAGGTGGGTGCAGTTCGTGGCGCCGCAGGTGCTGGGTGAAGGCGTGGGCTGGCCCGTGGCGCCCGCGCGGACCGACGCGCGCGACTTCTCGTTGACGCGCGCCCTGCGCTTCGGCGCGGACGCCTGCATGACCTGGGACCGCACGAATTTCTCGGCGTTGCGAGCCGGGTTGACGCGGACGCGGTCCGGACGCGGGGAGGCGTGAGATGTTCACCGGTCTGGTGAAGGAGATCGGGACCGTGAAGGGTCTGCGGCGACGCGGCGACATCGCGCAACTGACCCTGCGCGCCCCGCGGTGCGCGGGTGAACTCGACCTGGGCGACAGCCTCGCCGTAAACGGCGTCTGTCTCACCGTGACCGGCCTCGGGAGTGGGACGGTCACCGTCGATGCGGTGGCCGAGACCCTGCGCGTGACAACCCTGGGTGGATGGCGGTCCGGCCGGCGGGTCCACCTGGAACCGGCCCTGCGTGCGGGTGACAGTCTGGGCGGCCATCTGGTCCTTGGACACGTGGACGGCGTCGGCGTCGTGGCTGCGGTGCGGCGCCGGGGCGAGCAGATGCGACTGGCGATCACCTATCCCGCGCAGCTCGGGATCTGGCTGCTGCCCAAGGGGTCGATCGCGGTCGACGGCGTGAGTCTCACCCTCGACGAGAGGCCGTCCGCGGGCGTTTTCACCGTTAACCTGATCCCGCACACGCTGCGGGGGACCCGCTTCGCCGAGTTGCGTCCGGGCGAACGGGTCAACCTGGAAGCCGACGTCCTGGCCAAGGGAGCCGGACGCGCGTTCCCCCGCACCGCGGCGCAGGCACCGGCCGGCCGGCCGGCGCCCCTGACACTCGATCGCGTCCTGCGCAGCGGCTGGCGCCGCCGTGGCGGGCGCGGCAGCTGATCACCGGGATTGGAGCGAAGATGAACGACGACGTGAAGCTGGACACCATCGACGAGGCCATCACCGCCATCCGCGCCGGCGAGATCGTGGTGGTGGTCGACGACAAGGACCGCGAGAACGAGGGCGACTTCATCATGGCGGCCGAATGCGTCACACCCGAGGCCGTCAACTTCATCAGCAAGCAGGGCCGCGGCCTGATCTGCGTGTCGGTTCCCGGCCGGCTGGCCCGCGAACTCGACCTGCCGCCCATGGTGGCGCGCAACGAGGCGCGCATGCTCACCCACTTCACGGTGACCGTCGATGCGGCCGAGGGAGTCACGACCGGCATCTCCGCCCAGGACCGCGCCTGCACCATCAAGATCCTGGCCGATCCCGCGGCCAAGGCCGGCGATCTGGTGCGCCCGGGCCACATCTTCCCCCTGGAGGCCAAGGCCGGCGGCGTGCTCAAGCGCGCCGGCCACACCGAGGCCGTCGTGGACCTCTGTACCCTGGCCGGCCTGCGGCCCGCGGGCGTGCTCTGCGAGATCATGGACGACGACGGCTCCATGGCGCGGCTGCCCCGCCTGCGCGAGATCGCCGACGAGTTCGGGCTCAAGCTGGTATCCATCGCCGACCTGATCGCGTACCGTCGCGTCCACGAGAAGCTGGTGATCCGCGATGTCGAGGTGGCTATGCCGACCCGCTTCGGCGACTTCACCATGGTGGCCTACACGACCTCGGTGGACGACGCCCAGCACGTGGCCCTGGTCATGGGCGAACCGGATCCCGAGCGTCCCACCCTGGTGCGCGTCCACTCCGAATGCCTGACCGGCGACCTCTTCCACTCGCTGCGCTGCGACTGCGGCGAGCAGCTGGAGGCGGCGCTGGCGGCCATCGCGAGGATCGGCGAGGGCGTCCTGCTCTACATGCGCCAGGAGGGGCGGGGCATCGGGCTGATCAACAAGCTCAAGGCCTACCAGCTGCAGGACGAGGGCGCCGACACCGTCGAGGCCAACCACCGCCTCGGCTTCGGCGACGACCTGCGCGACTACGGCATCGGCGCGCAGATCCTGCGCGACCTGGGCGTGCGCCGGCTGAAGCTGATGACCAACAACCCGCGCAAACTCGTGGGGCTCGAGGGCTACGGCCTGGAGCTGACCACGCGCGTGCCGATCGAGATGCCACCCAACGAGAACAACCTGAGGTACCTCAAGACCAAGAAAGACAAGCTGGGACACTTGCTCCACCATCTGGAGAGCGAGGTCGCCGGCCGCACCCGAGCCGAAGGAGAATAGAGATGGGCAAGACCTTCACCGGCAGCTTCGACGCCCGCGGCGGGAAGATCGCGATCGTCGCCAGCCGCTTCAACGAGTTCGTCGTCGGCGAGCTGCTCGACGGCGCGCACGACTGCCTGCGCCGGCACGGCGTCGACGACAACGACATCGACACGGCCTGGGTGCCGGGCAGCTTCGAGATCCCGCTGGCGGCGAAACGCCTGGCCGCGTCGGGCCGCTACGCCGCGGTGGTCTGCCTGGGGTGCCTGATCCAGGGCGATACGCCCCATTTCGGCTACATCGCCGCCGAGGTCACCAAGGGCATCGCGCAGGTCTCCATGGACAGCAACGTGCCGGTGGCCTACGGCATCATCACGGCCGACACGCTGGAACAGGCCATCGAGCGGGCGGGGACCAAGGCCGGCAACAAGGGATTCGACGCCGCCATGTCCGCCCTGGAAATGATCGATCTCTGGCGCGTCATCGAAAAGGGCTAGCGCATGGGCAAGAGACGCAAGGGCCGGGAGCTCCTGGTCCAGGCCATCTACGCCGCTTCCCTGAGCGGCGGCGGCTTGCAGGACTGTGTCGACGACCAGATCGAGCGCAGACAGGCTTCGGCCGAGACGGCCGCGTTCGTGCGGCCCCTGGCCGACCTGATCGAACGTCACCGCGACGAGCTCGACGCGAGCCTGGACGTCCTGCTCGAGAACTGGGATCCGGCGCGGGTCGGACAGGTCGAGCGTGCGATCTTTCGGCTGGCCCTGGCGGAGCTGCGCTTCTGCGCGGACGTGCCGGTCAGCGTGGTGCTGAACGAAGCCTGCGAACTCGCCCGTCTGTTCGGGGACGAGGGCACGGTCCAGTTCGTCAACGGTCTGCTCGACCGCGCCGCGCGCACGGCCCGCCCGGGCGCACCCGCGGGCCCGGGGGAGAACGACAAGCCGTGAAGGTCTCCACCAAGCGCCACTGGCAGGACTTCTGGGACGAGGCCGATCGCCTCGGCCTCGAGGACGTCTACGGCAACGACGGCCGCATCGTGCGCGAACTGTTCGCCCTGGGCGATCCCGCCGGCAAGCGCGTGCTGGAGGTGGGCGCCGGCACCGGCCGCGATGCTGTGGCCCTGGCGGCTGCCGGTGCCGAAGTGTGGACCCTCGACTACGTGCCCGGATCGTTGGCGTTGACCAGGCGGGCGGCCGCCGAGGCGGGCGTGGCCGTCCGGCCCGTCGGCGGCGACGCCCTGGGCAAACCCTTCCCCGACGACAGCTTCGACCTCGTCTTCCACCAGGGACTGCTGGAGCATTTCCGCGACCCGCTGCCGCTCCTGCGCGAGGATCTGCGCGTGCTCAGGCCCGGTGGGTACCTGCTGGTCGACGTGCCGCAGACCTGGCATTACTACACCGTCGGCAAGCAGGTCCTGATCGCCATGGGCCGCTGGTTCGCGGGCTGGGAGACACAGTTCACACCGGCCCGGCTGGAGCGTGCCGCGACAGCCGCCGGCGGACGCGTCGTGCGCACCTACGGCGACTGGATGATGCCGGGCCTGTGGTACCGGGCCATCCGCAAGTTGACACTCACCCGTCTGGGCCTGAAGCTCCCCATGTATCCCGATCCGGTCCCACCGCTGGGACGGGCCCTGGCCCGCTGGCGAGACAGCCTGTGCGAGAGACGCTGGGCCCTGTACACGATGATGACCATCGGCGTCGTGGTGACCAAGAGCGACTAGCCCGGGCTGGGGGAGTACCCGTTGCGGATCCTGGCGGTAAACTGGCGCGACATCCGCGATCCCCTGGGCGGCGGCGCCGAGATCCACCTCCATGAGATCCTCAAGCGCGCCGTCTCGGCCGGGCACGAGGTCGATCTGGTCGTATCGGGGCAGTCCGGCGCTCCGGCGCGCGAGACCATCGACGGCGTCCGCATCCAGCGCCGCGGCCACTGGGCGGTCGCCAATCTCGTCCTGCCCTGGGTGGTGCGGCGCCTGCTGCGCGAGCGCGACTTCGACCTCCTGGTCGAGGACATCAACAAGATCCCCTTCTACACGCCCCTCTACGCCGGCGGTGTGCCCGTACTCGCGGTAGTGCCCCATCTCTTCGGCGCGACCGTCTTCCGAGAGGCCAACCCCCTGCTGGCCGCCTACGTCTGGGCAGCCGAACGTCCTTTGCCTCGGGTGTATCGCGACGCCGCCTTCGAGGTCATCAGCCCGTCCACCCGCGACGATCTGATCGGCCGCGGCCTGCCCGCCGCGCACGTGCATTGCGTCCACTGCGGCATCGACCGCGCGCGGCTGCGGATTCCCGATCCGCCGCCGCGCGACGATCCGCCGCTGATCGTCTCGTGGAGCCGCCTGCGCCGGTACAAGAGCCTGGAGGTGGCGGTGCGCGCCTTCGCGCGCATCCGGGAAACCGTTCCCGGCGCCCGCCTGATGATCGTGGGCCGTGGCCCGGACGAGGGGCGCCTGCGGCGCGAGGCCGCGCGTCTGGGCCTGGCCGAGGCGGTGGCGTTCGCCGGCTACCTGGACGAATCGGCGCTGGCAGAGGTCCTGCACCGCGCAAGGCTTTTCCTCAACCCGAGCCCCAAGGAGGGCTGGGGCCTGACCGTCATCGAGGCCAACGCCTGCGGACTGCCCGTGGTGGCCAGCGACCGCCCCGGACTCCGCGATTCGGTGCGGGACGGCGAGACCGGCCTGCTGGTGCCCTACGGCGATCACGCGGCCATGGCCGACGCGGCCCTCTCGCTCCTGACTGACGGCGTGCGCTGGCGGACCTTCAGCGAAGCGGCGCGCGCCTGGTCGAGCACCTTCGACTGGGACCGTTGCGCCGACGAATCCCTGGCGCTGTTCGCTGAGGTCGCGAAACGCCCCGGCGGGAGGCGGTCATGAATCGCCGTGCATTCGGCGCCGTCCTGAAGCTCGCGATCAGCGCCCTGCTGGTCTGGTTCCTCTTCCGTTTCCGCGACGTGTCTTCGACCTCGCTGCTCGACGTCGTGGACGATCCGGACTGGGGCCTGCTGGGCCTGGCCGTGCTGGTGTTCTCGGCCTCGGCGCTGGCTGGCGCAGCCCAATGGGGCTGGATCCTGCGCGTGGCGGGCCTCGGCACCCCGTGGCTGGAGATGGGCCGCCTCTACTTCGTGGGGATGTTCTTCAACAACTTCCTGCTGGGCAACGTGGGCGGGGACGCCGTCAAGGTCTACGACCTGGGCCGTCGCGCGGGCAGCACGGTGAAGGTGTTCTGCGGCACGGCCCTGGACCGGCTGGTGGGTCTGTGCGCCCTGACGGTGCTGGCGCTGATGGCCTTTGGTGTGGCCGCGGCGGGCGGGCTGGCCTTGCCGCCCGTGGCAGCGCTGGTGCTGGCCCTGGTCGTGTGGAGCGGCGGACTGGCCGTCCTGCTCTCCGGCCGCGTCTCGTCCCTGGTTTCCCGGGCGCTCGCGCGGCTGCCCTGGCCCGCGGTGGGAGAGAGGTTCGCGCAGTTCGTGGCGGAGTTCCGACTGTACCGCCGCCGCCCGGCCTGGCTGGCGCGGGTCTTCCTGCTGGCGCTGGGCGTACAGGCGTTGCGCGTGACGACGCACGTGCTGATCGTCGCGGCCCTCGGCATCGCGCTGGATGGGGCGCGCATCCTGCAGCTCTTCGTGCTGGTTCCCCTGCTCGGCATCCTGATCGCGCTGCCGGTGAGCCTGAACGGCCTGGGCCTGCGCGAGGTGGCCGCGGCCGAGCTCTTCGTGACCGCCGGCGTCGTCGCGGCGGACTCGCAGGCGGTCGCCGTGGAGTTCCTGGCCTACCTGGCGCAGGTGCTGGTCAGCCTGGCCGGCGGCGTGTTCTTCATGCTCGGTCCGGTGCGCGCTGCGGGCCGCGACGCCCCGACCGGGGAATAGCGGCCGGGCGGGTGCGGAACCTCCCGCGCGCGGGGTTGTTGCGCTCTGGACCGTGTGTTAGATTGGCCCGGCCATATCGATATTGGACGCCACGCATCTCAAGCGAAGGAATGCCATGCCGGCAGCCGATTGGCTCAGAAAGCCCACGAACCTGATTTCCGTGGGCGTGTTCGCGCTCGCCCTGGTTGTTTACGGTTTCACCTTGCCCGCGACCCTGAGTTTCTGGGATTGCGGGGAATACATCACGACATCGCATATCCTGGGCATCCCGCACCAGCCGGGCACGCCGCTCTACGTCCTGGTGGGGCGCTGCTTCGACATCGTGCTGTCGCCGCTGATGAACACCGCGCAGGCCGTCAATTTCATGTCGGCGTTCTTCAGCGCCCTGGCGATCATGTTCATCTACCTGATCATCAAGGACATCGGCCGTCGCGCCGATCCCGACGCCTCCTGGCTGCCCCACGCCGGCGGCGTCGTGGGCGCGCTCTTCCTGCTCTTCAGCGCGACTTACTGGAACAACGCCATCGAGGCCGAGGTCTACGGACTGGCGGCCTTCATGATCAGCTGCCTGACCTGGCTGGCCCTGCGCTGGTACGACATCAGCGATACGAAGCACAGCAACCGGCTGCTGTACCTGGTGATCTATCTCCTTGGCCTGGGCGTGGGCTTCCATCTGGGGACGCTGCTCGTCTACCCGGGCATCTTCGTGCTGATCCTGCTGACCGGACGACGCCGGCTCGAGCTCTTCGATCTGCTGGCCCTGAGTTTCGGTCTGGCGCTGTTTTTGCTCTCCACGATGATCAACGACGACTTCGTGCTCACCGGCGGCATGATCGTGCTGCTATCGCTGGCCGTGGTGCGCAGTTTCTCGGGGAAGCACTTCCTGCTGGTTTCGACGGGCGTGTTCCTGCTCGGCCTGTCGGTGCATCTGTTCATGCTGACCCGCGCGGGACTGGACCCGGCCATCAACCAGTCCCAGCCGGACAACTTCGCCACGCTGATGTCGGTGCTGCGGCGCGAGCAGTATCCGCCCATCGATCCCTTAGTCCGCAAGGCCGATCTCTGGTGGCAGATCCAGTACTACTACAACTACCTGCTCGACCAGTTCACCTTCCTGGATCTCGGCTCGGGACATGCCGGCCGCCTCGCCGTCATCTTCGGGCCGATCTTCCTGGGCTTGCTGGGGATGATCCATGCGGTCTGGCGCGCGCGGCCGTGGGCCTGGATGCTGCTCGTCAACTACCTGATCAACGCCGACATCCTGAACTTCTACCTCAACTTCAGCGATCACGAGGTGCGCGAGCGCGACTACTTCTTCTTCGCCGGCTTCCTGTTCTTCGCGGTGTTCATCGGTCTCGGCGCGGCCGCGCTGCTGCGCTATCTCGCCGGTCCCCTGGGCCGGGCCGGCCGGCAACTGGGTCCGGGGGACCGACCGGCGCCGATCCGCGTCAAGGCGACGGTCGCCGTGGTGGCGGGCCTGCTGATCGTCCTGCCCGCGCTGCCCCTGGCGCCCGGCCACGCCAAGTGGTTCGAGCACGACCGCACCGACAACGCCGTGGCCCGCGAGTACGCCTGGAACCTGATGGCCGGGCTCGATCCCGACTCCATCGTCTTCACCAACGGGGACAACGACACCTTCCCGCTGTGGTACCTGCAGGAGGTGGAGGGATTCCGCCGCGACGTCACGGTCGTCAACCTGGCCCTGATCAACCTGCCCTGGTACATCAAGCAGCTCAAGCGGGCCGACCCGCCCTTGCCCTGCTCGTACACCGACGAGGAGGTGGAGAAGATGCGGGCCATCCGCTACGAGGACCCGGACACGGGGCGGCAGGAGACCATCTACGTCAAGGACTACATGGTCCACAACATCATCGAGCAGTCCCTGGGCCGGCGACCGGTCTTCTTCGCGGTGACCATTCCCCAGGAGAACATGCACCGCTACTTCGACATGCTGCAGATGGAAGGCCTGGCCTACCGCTTCACGGGCAAGCGCAACGCGGACGGCCTGCCGTCGGTCGACCCCGATCGCATGATGGCCAACCTCTACGGGCTCTACGGATACAGCGCCTCCCTGGACGGCGACGACGCCCGGCGACGCGAGGAATTCGAACGTCTGAACGGCATCGGCATCAGGGGCGAAGACAGCGATTCGCGGCAACTGCTCGGCGAACGAACGTGGCGCCTGGACGGCCTGCCCGAGCTCACGGGCGCCCATCGCGAGGACGTGTACTTCGACCAGAACGCGGAGAACCTCCTCGGCAACTATCCCGCGGGCCTGATCCGCGCCGGGTACGATTACCTGCTCCGCGCCGAGAACACATCGTCCGGGGAAGAGGCCGCCTACGATGAACTGCTGGCCAAGTCGGAAGCGGCCTTTCACCTGGCCGCGGCCTTCGATCCGACCTTCCCCATGCTGACCGATCTCTATCCCATGGTGATGATCACGCGGGGCAAGGCCGACGTCGCCGCGGCGCACATGCTGCGGATACACGGCCGGATACCGCCCGAGGACGAGCAGACGGTCGTGCCCCAGGTCCTGAACTCGATGCTGCGCTACCGGGAATTCGCGGCGGCCAGATCCTGGATGGAGGGCGTGATCCGGGAATCCCCCGACGATCCGCGCGGCTATCTGCACCTGTTCAACGTCCACCGTCTGGCCGGCGACGTGCTGGGCTGCCGGGAAGTCATGGCGGACTGGACATCCCGTTTCGGCGCACCGAACGAGGAGATGGCCAGCATGCTGCTGGAACTGCTGGAGAGCGAGACTTCGCCCGACACCGGCGCCGGCGAGGAGGGCTCATGAAGGACGGCAACGGCAAGGTGGTCGTCGACGTTCCGCGGGAGCTCGGCCCCGCGCTGGCCGACGGTTCTCGCGTCGTGGTCACCGGTTGCGCCGGTTTCATCGGCAGCCATCTCACCGAAGCCTTGCTCGACCTGGGCTGCCTGGTGACCGGTGTCGATTCCCTGAACGACTACTACGATCCCGCGCAGAAACGCGAGCACCTGTCGGGCTTCGAGGACCACCCGCGGTTCGAGCTCCACCAGGCCGACTTGAACGACCTGGACGCCGTCGCGCTGCTCGACGGCGCTACGGCGGTCTTCCACCTCGCGGCGCAGGCCGGCGTGAGAGCGAGCTGGGGAGAGCATTTCCAGGACTACCTGGACCGGAACCTCAAGGCCACCCAGCGCCTGCTGGAGGCCTGCAAGGAGGAGAGTGTGGCGCGCGGGCTGGTGCGCTTCGTCTATTCCAGCAGCAGCTCGATCTACGGCGACCGGACGGACCTGCCCGTGGCGGAGACCGCCCTGCCCCAGCCCTTCTCGCCGTACGGGGTCACCAAGCTCGCCGCCGAGCACCTCTGCGTGCTGTATGCCGCCAACTTCGACGTGCCGGTCACCGCGCTGCGCTACTTCACGGTCTTCGGACCGCGCCAGCGCCCCGACATGGCCTTCCGCAAGTTCATCGAGGCCGCCCTGGACGGCAGGCCGTGGCACATCTTCGGCGACGGCAACCAGACCCGCGACTTCACCTTCGTCGCCGACGCCGTGGTCGCGAACCTGCTGGCGGTCGCGGCCCCCGGCCGCTGGGGCGTCTACAACGTGGGCGGCGGCGCGCGCATTTCCCTGCGGGAGGCGCTCGACGTGATGCGCGGCCTGCTCGCCTCTGCGGCGCCGGGAGTGAAGCCCGTGCTGGAACACGTGCCGACCGAAAAAGGCGATGTGCGCGATACCTGGTCCGCACCCGACCTGGCGCGCGAAGCCATCGGCTACGAGTCCGTCGTCCCCTTCGCCGACGGCTTGCGACAGGAAATCGCGTGGGTGCTGGAGAGGAGGCGACGCCTTGGCGGTTGAAGCTCCCGACATCTCCGTGGTCGTACCCGCCCTCGACGAGGCGGAATCGCTGCCCGAACTGGTGTCGCGCATCGATGCCGCGATCGACGGCCTGGGCCTCGGCTACGAGGTCTGGATCATCGACGACGGCAGCACCGACGACACGCCCGCGGTTGTCGATCGGCTGCACGCCGATAATCCCGCCGTGCACTGCATCCAGTTCACGCGCAACTACGGCAAGGCCGCGGCGCTCTCGGCCGGCTTCGCGGCCGCGCGGGGAGCGTACGTCATCACGCTGGACGCGGATCTCCAGGACGACCCGGACGAGATCCCGGGTCTCGTAGCCAAGCTCGCCGAGGGCTTCGATCTCGTGTCGGGCTGGAAGCAGAAACGCAAGGACTCCTTCATCAAGAACAACACCTCGAAGGTCTTCAACGTCGTTACGAGCCTGGTTACCGGGCTGCGCCTGCACGACTACAACTGCGGGCTGAAGGCCTACCGGCGAGAGGTCACCCGGGCCGTGCGCCTCTACGGCGAGATGCACCGTTACATCCCGGCGCAGGCCCACCGTGAGGGCTTCCGGGTCACGGAGGTGCCGGTCAAGCACCACGAGCGGCGGTTCGGCGTGACCAAGTACGGCGCCTCCCGGTTCGTCAACGGCTTCCTCGACCTGTTGACCCTGATGTTCCTCAGTTCGCGCGCCTCGTCGCCGCTGCATCTGTTCGGGCGCATCGGCGCGACCCTCTTCGCGGCGGGGGGGGGGATCCTCCTCTGGTTCCTGGGGAGCTGGGTGCTGGGGCGCGGCCTGCACATCAGGCCGCTGATGCTGCTCGGCGTGACCTTCGTGATCCTGGCCTTCCAGTTCGTCAGTCTCGGCTTGATCGCCGAACTGGTCGTGGCCGGCCACCACCCCGAGACGGAGTACCGTGTCCGGCGCCGGATCTGACAGCCCGACCGCGCCCTCGCTGGCGGTGATCGTCGTCAACTGGAACGGACGCGATCTGCTGGGCGATTGCATCGGCTCGCTGCTGTCCAACGGCTACGAACCGCTGCACGTGGTGCTCGTGGACAACGGCTCCACGGACGACTCCCTCGCTTTCTGCCGGTCCGCCTTTCCCTCGGTGGACATCGTCGCCTCGGCCGAGAACCTGTACTGGGCCGGCGGCAACAATCTCGGCTTGCACAACCTTGGCGATACGCATGTTCCGGATTACATACTCCTGTTGAACAACGACACCATCGTGCCCGAGGGCAGCCTGCGCTGCCTGGTCGACGCCATGGAGGAGGAGCCTCTCGCCTGGGCCGCCTCGCCGCGGATCTGTTACGCTGCCGAACCCTCCCGCATCTGGTACGACGGCGGCCGCATCGGCCGCCACAGCGGCTGGGTCAGGCACGAGGGCATTCGCCGGCTGGCCGGCCGGCGCGGTTTCGAGAACCGCTTCGTCGATTTCGCCACCGGTTGCGCCATGATGCTGACGCGCGGCGCGGTCGAGGTCCTGGGTGATCTCGACGAGGGCTACACCCTCTACGCGGAGGACACGGACTACTGCCTGCGGCTCCGCGAGGCGGGCGGCAGGGTGTTGCTCGTCCCCAGATCGATCGTGCTGCACAAGGTCAGCGCGTCGGTCGGCGATATCTCGTCACGCAAGCTCTATCTGCGCAGCCGCAGCCACCTGCGCCTGCTGCGCCTGCATTGGCACCGCTGGCGCCTCCTGCCGCTGGTGCCCAGTCAGCTGGCCTTTTTCCTCGGTCACGCGATCTGGCATCTCTGGCACGGCCGCTGGCGCGTCGCCCGCGCCCTGCTGGACGGAGCCATCGACGAACTGGCGGGACGGCCGGCGGCGCGGTACTGAACTGGACACGCGCGAAGGACGGATGATATCCTCGTGTTCGTTTCCCGGGATCGAACTCGTCCTCGCCGTGAAAGGCCCGCTTTGTCGACCCTGGCCCACCGGATCCGCGCAGGCTTCGGTACGGATGGCGGTATGCGCCGCTGGTGCATGACGTTCGTCCTGTTGCTCGCGTTCGTGGCCCTCGTTCATCCGGAAGCCGTGTTCCGCGGCGACATCTACCGCAGCAGTGATTCGAGCAACGCCACATCCTTCCAGGTGGCGGGCGACGCGGCGTTCGCCGAGGGCCGCTACCCGCAATGGAACCCCTACATCTTCTGCGGCATGCCGACCTTCGGTTCCCTGGCCTACAACCGCTTCCTCTACTTCCCGAGCGAGCTGCTCACGCGTCTCCAGGACGATGCGGGCTTCCCCCTGATGACCTGGCTGCTGGCGCATCTGCTGTTCGGCGGCCTGGGCATGACCTGGCTGCTCGGTCGCTGGCGGCTGCCCTGGCCGTCCCGGCTGCTGGGCGCCGCGCTCTGGCTGATGATGCCGAAGATCGTCGCCTGGGCCGTGTACGGCCACGGTTCCAAGCTGATGACGGCCATGTACCTGCCCTGGGTCGTCGGCCTGACGCTGGAGGTGCTGCGCGGACGCGGGCGCCGCAGCGCGGGCGGCCTGGCCCTGTTGCTGGGTCTGCAGATCCTGTGCGGGCACATCCAGATCATCTACTACACGCTGCTGGCCATC
>JAHIYU010000117.1 GCA_018814885.1 bacterium
CGTCGCCGGCGTCGGCGTGCTGGGCTGGGCCCGCACCGACGCCGGTCGCGCGCGCATGCTGCGCCTGGGCGCGGACCGTTTCCGGGAGCCCGTGCAGCAGGCTCTCGACGGGGCCGTGGCGGATGTGCTCGATGCCTACCAGCCCGGTCCCGTCGCCGCCGATGCCCGGGGTGAGGATCCGTCCTCCTTCGACTGGCCGTATCCCGAGGCCGGTCCCGGCGCCGTGATACGCTGCCGGATCACCGCCGCGCCTGCAGGTCTTTCCCTCTGGGAGGTCCAGGCGGATCTGGCCCGGGCCCTGGCGACCGTCGGCGGCGAGGTGCTCTGGGGCGAGAGGCTGCGGCGTCCGGCCGGCAGATGGTCGCCGGAACCGGCCGGCGACGGACAGGACGACCTGCTGCGCCTGGACCTGGGCGTGACCGGCGCTGCGACGCACACGCTGGTGATCCATCCCGCCGGCACGCCCGAGCCGAAGCTGCGCTGGGGCGCAGATCCGTTCGGCGAGGACATCGCGGACCTGCTCGGTCCCCTGGATGTGCCCACCCTCGCGGTGATCGTCGACGACTGGGGCAACGCCCAGAACGAGACCACGCGCGGCCTGCTGAAGCTCGACGTGCCGTTGACCCTCTCCATCCTGCCGGGGCAACCATATTCGCGGCATTATGCCCTGAAGGCGACCGAACTGGCGCTCGACGCCGCCGTCGCGCCGGCCAAGGTCGGTCCCGCGGCGGCGGTGGCGCGGGAACGCAGGGCGCGCGGCTGTCCGGTCACCCTGTCGGTGGCCTGGCGCAAGGGAGGGGAACCGCCGCGCCGGCGCCGCGAGATCATGCTGCACCTGCCCATGGAACCGCAGGGGTATCCGGAGATCGATCCCGGCGACCGTTTCGTGCGCGTCGGGATGTCCCGCGCCGAGATCGAAGCTCTGGTGGACGAGGCGCTGGCCGCCCTGCCCGGGATCACGGGCGTGAGCAACCACATGGGCAGCGCGGCCACGGCAGACCCTTCGACCATGGAGCGGTTGATGGCGGTGCTCCGGGCGCGCGATCTCTTTTTCCTGGACAGCATGACCACCTCGCGATCGGTGGCCGTCGAGACCGCGCGGCGCGCCGGAGTCCCGGTCCTGTCCAGCCGCCTGTTCCTGGATCAGAAGGAGCGCAGCCGCGAGCAGGTGCGCAGCCTGCTGGCGCGGCTGGTGAGAGCGGCCCGGGCCACGGGCGCCGCGGTGGGCATCTGCCATCCCTATCCCGAGACGCTGGCGGTCCTGGCCGAGGAGCTGCCGCGCTACCGCAACGCGGGCATCCGCTTCGTGACCGCGTCGGAGATGCTGGCCCTGCAGCGAGAGCGCCGCCTCGCCGGGGGAACGGGCCAGTGAGCCGGATCTTCTTCGTCTCCGCCCGCGCCGACGAGCCGCCGTCCGCGGTGGCGGACAAGGCCTGGCGGCTCTGCGACGAGGTCCTAGGGACGTCCGGCCCGGCCGCCGGCACGCCGCTGGCGTATCACCTCGACAGGCACGTGCGCACCCGCGCCGAGACGCAGTTCCGCGGCTGGACGGGATCCCTGCCGGACCGTTTGCGGGAGCGGGGGTATGCCCTGACACCGCTGGCGCCGGTCGCCGAGCCGGAGCGCGACGGCGTCGATGTCGAGGCGGCGGGAGGGGCGCCGACGTCGGCCCGGTTGTCCCGCACGGCCCGCGATGCGCCGGGCCTGCTCTTTTGCCGCCGCGTGATCTGCCATCCCATGTCCGGACTCGACGGCGCCCTGGCCGTCCTCGCCTACGGCTGCCTGTCCGCCGCGGGCAAGCGTGGGCTCCAGGCCGGGCTGCAGCCCCGGATCGAACCTTCGGTCTGCGGCGGTTGCGGCATGTGCGTCACGCTCTGCGACCGGGACGGCGTCCGCTTCAACGGGCACGTGTCGGAGATCCAGCCCGCGAACTGCCTGGCGTGCGGGGATTGCCTGCTCGAATGCGCCACTCGGGACCTGCGCTTCCCGCCCGGCGCCGGCGTCGGAGTCCAGAAGCGCCTGGCGGCGATCGCGGCGGCCGCGGCCGCCGGCAAGGCGGGCCGCATGATCTGGCTCCTGTTCCTGCTGAACGAGCCGGAGCGACACGGCGTGAATCTGGGCCGCCCGAGACAGTGGCCCGACCTGGGCCTGCTGGCGGGGAGCGATCCCGTGGCGCTCGACTGCGCCGCGCGAGAGCTGATCGAGCGGGAGACCGGCCGCTCGTTGTTCGACTGGTGCGGGGGAGAGGTCGATCCTGGCGTGCTGCTGGACGAGGCGGAGCGCCTGGGCGCGGGCTCCAGCCGGTTCCAGCTGACCGAGCTCGGCTGAGTCGTTTCCGGTCGCCCCGTCTGGTTAGGCATTGACCGTCATTGCGGCAGTTACTATACTTGCCGTTGGGTTTTGGCGGGCAATCGCGGCTGCAACGTCGGGAAGCCCGCCCCGGTCCGTCCGCATCGCAAGCACGTCCCGGCGTGTTTTTTTCTTGTTTGCGTCCGCGCGCACCGCGACGCGGCGCGTTTCGGTCAAGTGTGCATACGGAGAGGTGCTCATGAATCGATCCTTCAACCTCAGGGCGCTGCTGGTCATCGTCGTGGTGTTGCTCTCGCTCTGGGGGCTCTATCCGACCTTACGCGCCTCGCGCGTCACCGACCAGATGCGCGAGCAGGCCCTCACCGATCCCGCCCTCAAGGTCCAGATCGACAACTGGGAAGCCCGGGCGATCCGCAAGGGGTTGGATCTCGAGGGCGGCATGTACATCGTCCTGGAAATCGACACGGAGGATCTCACCTCGGCCCAGGCCAGCGACGCCCTCGACCGCGTCGTCGAGATCCTGCGCAACCGCGTCGACCAGTTCGGCGTGAGCGAGCCCGACATCAAACCGCTCGGCTCGAGCCGCATCATCGTGCAGCTGCCGGGCCTGCAGGACGTGGACCGCGCCAAGCGGCTGATCGGCTCCACGGCCCGCCTGGAGTTCAGGATGGTCCGTCCCGTCGAGGATCTGGCTTCCGTGCTCACCAAGCTGGACGAGGCGTTCGCGGTGACGGGGACCGCCGAAGCGGACACCACCGTCGCGGCGGAGCCGGCCGCCGGCAAGGAGACCGAGACCGCGGCGGCCGACACCAGCGGCGTCGACACGGCCGCCCCCGGCGCCGACGAGGCCCTGGACTTCGAGTCCCTGCCCGAGCAGCCGGGCGAGGGCTTGGCCGGGCCCACCGACGCGCAGCTGGCCACGAACCCCTTCACGGCGTACATGCTCGTGGACCAGAGCCTGATCCGCTACATGGGCACGCCCATCGTGGTCCAGGAGCAGTACCTCCAGCTGGTCAGGAACATGCTCGAAGCGCCGGAAGCCCATGTGATCCCCCGCAACATGGAGTTCCAGTTCGACATGGAACCGCACGATCTGGGCGGCGGCTTCCGGGCGCGTCCCCTCTACCTGCTGGACAAGCGCCCCGGGCTGACCGGCGATCGTCTGGTCAACGCCCGCAGCGCGCCCGATACCGACCACCCCGGCAACTTCCAGGTGCATTTCAGCCTGGACCGCAAGGGCGCCCGGATCTTCGCCAAGCTCTCCGGTGAGAACATCGGGCGCAACATGGCCATCAGCCTCGACGGCAAGGTCAAATCGGCGCCCGTCTTCTCCTCCAAGATCCCCACCGGCGACGGCGTCATCACGGGCAGTTTCTCCAGCATGGAGGCCCAGGACATGGCGCTGCTGCTGCGCGCCGGCGCCCTGCCGGTGGACGTGCGCATCGAGGAGGAACGGACCGTCGGCCCGAGCCTCGGGCGCGACTCGATCCATCAGGGCCTCGAGGCGGCCCTCTACGGCCTCCTGCTCGTGGTGATCTTCGTGGTCTTCTACTACCGGTTGACGGGCCTCGTGGTGGTGCTGGCGGTGACTGTCAACGTGCTCATCCTGCTGGCGGTGCTGGTGCAGTTCGGGCTGGTGCTGACCCTGCCGGGCATCGCGGGCATCATCCTGACCATCGGCATGGCGGTCGACGCCAACGTGCTGATCAACGAGCGCATTCGCGAGGAGTTGCGCCGCAACAAGACCTCCCGCGCGGCGGTCGATTCCGGTTACGCGAACGCCACCCGCACCATCGTGGACGCCAACGTGACGACCCTGATCGCGGCCGGCATCCTGCTCTGGTTCGGCACGGGTCCCATCCAGGGCTTCGCCGTGACCCTGAGCATCGGCATCCTGTCCAGCATGTTCACGGCCCTGGTCCTGACGCGGGTCATCATGGAAGCCGCGACGCGCAACCGCTCGCACGCGAAGCTGAGCATATAACCGAAGTGAGCATCGGACCGCGGGAGCGCGGCACAGGGCCTCCGGGCCCGGGAGACGAACCATGGAAATGCTGACCAACACGAACTTCAAGCTCGTCGACAAGACAAAGTACGCCTTCGTGCTGTCGGCGCTGCTGATCCTGGCGGGCGTCACGTCGCTGATCCTGCACGGCGGCCCGCACCTGGGGATCGATTTCACCGGCGGCACCATCCTGCAGGTCCGCATCCTGCCGGCCCCCGACCTGGCCCAGGTCCGCAGCCTGCTCGAGGACGCCGGCTTCGCGGGTGTGCAGGTCCAGGATTTCGGCTCGACCGACGAGCTGCTCATCACCTTCGCCGACATCGAGAGCGGCGAGCTGGACGCGGCGGAGGAGATGAAGAAGGTGCTCGACGAGGGCATGCCGGAGTCGACCGTGGAGATGCGCCGCGAGGAGTCCGTGGGGCCCAAGATCGGCGGTGAATTGAAGACGGCGGCCATGAACTCCGTCGTTGCGGCCCTGGTGCTGATCGTGCTCTACATCACCGTCCGCTTCGTCTTCCGCTACGGTATCGCCGCGATCATCGCCCTGGTCCACGACGTCGTGATCACGCTCGGCGTCTTCTCGCTGCTGAACAAGGAAATCACCCTGAGCATCATCGCGGCGTTCTTGACCATCATCGGCTATTCCCTGAACGACACGATCGTGGTCTTCGACCGCATCCGCGAGAACATGAAGCTGCGGCGGCGCGAGTCGTACAAGGAAGTGATCAACCGCTCCATCAACGAGACGCTGAGCCGCACCATCGTCACCTCGCTGACCACGCTGTTCGTGGCGGGCTCCCTGTACGCGCTGGGCGGCGCGGTGATCCACGACTTCGCCTTCGCGCTCAGCTTCGGCGTGATCGTCGGCACCTACTCGTCGATCTTCATCGCCAGCCCGGTGCTGGTGTTGTGGAACCAGCGTTACATCTCCGATCCCAGGCGGCAGCGCCAGACGATGTAGCCCGCAGTCGAGCGAGTGGGAGGGGCGCCCGACAGGGCGCCCCTTTCTTGTTGCCGGGCGATGAATTTATCGCAGGCACGGGAAGACCGATGAGCTACAATAGGATATGGTCCCGAGCCGCGCTGGGGGCCGCCCCGAACCGGGAGATCCATGTCCGGCAAGAGAAAAACGTGGTCCGTCGCGCTGATGCTGCTCGGCCTGGCCGTGCAGGGCGGCGTGCTGATCGCGGCCTTGCGTGCCGGGCGCGCCATGGATCTGACCGTGCCCCCGGAGATCTGGCTGTCCACGCCGGCGATCCTGGCGTTAGCGGTTGCGCTCGGGCTCGCTCACCGGAACCGCCGCGCGGCCTACTGCACCCTGCTGGCAGCCGAGGCGCTGATGCTCGTTTCCGGGCTGGCGGCCGTCACCCTGTGGCGTTTCGATCCTGAGCGCTGGGCCGCCGATCGCCAGGCGGATCTCCAGCCGCGCATTCTGGCCATCCAGGAGATCGTACCGCGTCTGCCGGCCATGGCCGACTCCCTGCTGACCGTTTCCGCCAACCGGGGCGAAACGCTCGAAACGATCACCGGCATCTGGCGGCGCGACGTGGAGCGCTCGGCCCGCTTCTCCCTGGCGCTGGCCCTGTGGCGGCATGGCGAACGCGTCGTCTGGACCGACGACCTGGAGCCCTTCCCCCGCGATGGTCTTCCCGCGCCCGGGGCACGGCCCGTGGTCGATTCCGGGCGCGCCGGGTGGTACTGGCGGGGTTCGGTTGTCCATCCCGAGGGATTGCTGGAGTGGCAGATCCGTCTGGCGATTCCTCCCGAGACGGAGACCGGACGGGCCTTCCACCAAGAGGTCCGGGGACAGGTGGTCTACGCCATCGAACCCTCGCGTGGTCGCTGGTACGGCAGCGCAGAACACGGATCTCGTTACACGACGGATATCGCCCTTGAAGTCGCCCCCGAGGACATGGAACTGCCCCTGCTGCGCCTGACGGCCACCGTGCCGCCGCTGCGTGTGGCGTATCAGCAGGCCGGCGAACGCATGACACTCGTCCGCCTGGTCCTGTGGGGTCTGGCTCTGGTCGCGGCCTGCGGGTGGTTGGGAGGGCGACTCTGGCTGCTCGCCGGTCTCTGGATCGCGCGGTTCGGCTGGGCGGCGGCCGGCCTCTTCCTGCGGGTGCAGCTCGTTCTGGCGCGTCCTTACCTGGAGTCGCAACCGACGGGGGCGGCGAGCCTGCTCGACTCCGCGTATTTCGGCACGGACTGGGGCTGGGGACTCTACGCCACCACGGTCGATGCCGTGCTGACCGGCTGCCTGGTGGCGGTGACGGCCTGGATCGTCGGCCGGAGCATGCGGAGTGCGGGCCGCTCCGGCACGCCCGCCGCGCCGGCGGGAATCCGCACCGGTCGTGTCGCGCGGTACCGTCCCCTGCTGTTCGTCCTGCTGGCGGCAACGCTGTTCCTGGTCCAGGACCGTGTCGTGCACGAGGTTGTGGCGAACGCGAATCCGCGGCTGATCGGTCCCAAGATTCCCTTGCGATCCTTCACCTTCTGGGGGCTCCATCTCGCGCTGGTGATGAGCGGCATGGCCGTGGCGGGTCTGCTCGTCGGGCTGGCGAGTCGGCTGCGGCGCGACGGCGTGCGGGCCGCGGCGATCGTCGTCCTGTTCGCAGCGGCAGCCTTTTCCTTGCTGGCCGGGGCCTGGCTGCCCTACTCTTCGCGGATCTCTCTGCCGCTGCTGGTGCTGTCGTTGTGGTGGGGGACGGGACTGCTGCCCGCCGGGGATACGACGATGCGCCGCCTCATCTGGCTGCTCCCCCTGCTGGTGGCCGTGTTCTGGAACTACCTCGCCCTGGGGCACGCCTACCAGGTGGGCACGCGCGATTGGCTGCTGCGCAAGTCGGCCGACATCGTGGAGCCCCAGAGCGGCTGGGTCCGCTTCCTGATGGAGGACCTGCTGGGCGAGCTGGCGGCCGCCGATGCCGAACGCGAACCGGCCCCCGGCGCCCACGACCCCGGCGCGGCAGAGCTCTGGCAGAACTGGTCCGCCTTCGCGCTCTGGCAGGACGTGGGCATCGACGATCTCGGTCTGCCCTGTCGGGTCGAGATACTCGATGAAACGGGCGGCACGTCGAGCCTCTTCGCCTCGGGCTTCTTCCGCGACTATGGCTACGAGATAGCCGATCGTGGCGACTGGGACATGGGTCGGCCAGTCACGCCCCGGCCCGGCCGCAGCCTGAACACGTATCTGCAGACCGAGCGCCGCCGCTACACCGACGGCGAGGAACGTATCCTCAGGGGCGAGGTGGAACGACTGGCCGGCAACGGGTGGCTCAGCCTCGAGCTGCCCGTGCAGTCGTTCCGTACCCGGACCCTGCTAGATCAGCTCTCGGGCGAAAGGCTGGGCCGGGATTCCCAGGGGTACCTGCCGCGTCTGGAAGTTGATCAGCCCCTGCTCATGCTGCGCAGCGACGGACGCGACTGGCGAGGCACCGGCGGTGCCGACCTGCCGGACGTGCGTTCGGCCGGGGTCGTCGCGGATCTGCGTTCCGGCGCACTGGACTGGGGTGTCGTGTCGGCCGGGGGTCATCGGCACCTCTGCCTGTGGCGCGACGACCTGGGCGCCGACGGTGACGCCCCCGACGCGAACGCCGGCGGCTTCCTGCTGGGCGTCAGGATCCCGTCCCTGGGCGACCGCCTCCTGGATTTCTCGCGTCTGATCCTGCTCGACCTGTTGCTGCTCTTCGGGATCGGCGCCTGTGGTCTGGCGGCGACGTTCCTGGCGAGGCGTCGGCGTACCTTCCTGCTCGGGTTCCAGGAACGGTACCTCGTCGTGTCGCTGGTGCTCGGCCTGTTGCCGTTGTTGCTGGCTGGCACCTTCATTGACCGCCTGAGCCGGGAGTGGCTGGGCGAGTCCTCCCGCACCGAAACCCGCGAAAGCCTGGAAGCCGCGGGCGAACAGTTGCAGGGACTGCTCGCCGAGCAGGCGCGCGCCTTGGCCGGCAGCGACTACATCGCGGATCTGCTGGCCAGCCGGCTCGCCGGCCAGCGTCCCCTGGGTCCCTTCTCTTCCCGGCAGGCCATGATCTTCACCGCCTACGGGGATCTCCTGCTGGACGAGACCCTGAGCGATCTGGACGCCGCGGAAGCCGCGCTGCTGCTCGAGCAGGCCCGCACGTCCTCGCTGGTGCTGATGCGCGACGAGACGGGAACCTACCTGGGGACGCTGATCCCCGTCGATCTCTCCGGCGTCGCGGCGGAGATCGTGGAGAGCGACCTCGCCGGCGGAGCGCACGGACCGGTGGCTCGTCGCCGGCACGGCTACTTCTTCTATCGCCAGCTGATCACGACGGACCTGATGGTCGGCCTGGGCGAGGTGGTCATGGGCGAGGCGGTCTTCTACCTGGGTGGCGAGTCGATCCTGGCCAGCCACCCCGAGCACATCTTCACCGGACGCACGCCGCTGCTGCTGCCCGCCACTTCGCTGCCGGACCTGCACAACGCCCCCGGCGGCATCCATCTGCAGCCCACGCCCGGCAGCCCGCACGCCTGGACGGGCATGCTGGCCCTGCCGGCGCTCCTGAACAGTCCCGGCGACCAGAAGTTGAGCGCGTCACAGATACCGGGCGTGCTGTCGGTCACCTTCTCCGCCCGCGAGCGGGACGTCACCGGCCAGCGGGAGCGCACCGTGCTGTTCCTGGCGGGTCTGGCCACGCTCATCTTCCTGACGGCCACCCTGCTGGCCCTCGTCCTGACCTGGAAGATCTTCGATCCCGTGCGCGTGCTCGTCGACGCGACACGCCGCCTGGCCGCCGGCGATTTCGCCGCGCCGCTGCCCGACAGCGGCAGCGACGAGATCGGGACGCTCAGCGCGACCTTCGGCGCCATGCGCGACGAGCTCAACGACACCCAGCAGGCGCTCGCGGAGCGTGAACGGTTCCTGGCGCGCCTGCTCGAGAGGGTACCGGTCGGCGTCGCAGTCTTCGACGGTGACCAGCAGGTGGTGACGGTGAACCCCGCGGCCCGCGCCATGATCGACGGCTATTTCGCCGAAGCCGCGGGAGACGCCGACGACCGTGCCCGGTTGTTGCTGGCCGGTTTCGCGCGCGAAGTGGCGGGCGACGAGGGAGAGGCCGAACTGGTCGCGCCGGACCGGAGCCGGACCCTGCGTGGCCGTCTGGCCCCCCTGCACCTGCCCGCCGGACGTACGGATCGAATGCTCGTCTTCGAGGACGTGACGGAATTCCTCGACAACAAGCGTCTGGCCCTGAACGCGCAACTGGCGCGGCAGGTGGCCCATGAGGTCAAGAACCCGCTGACGCCCATCCAGCTCTCCGTGCAATTCCTGCGGCAAGCCTACCGTGACGGTGCCGACGGACTCGACGGCATCGTGGAGTCCACGGTGCGACAGGTTCTCGAACAGGTCGAGCTGTTGCGCTCCATCGCCACCGAGTTCAGCCTGCTCGGGCGGCCGGAGGACCTGGCCTGCGCGAGCGTCGATTTCCCGGCCACGGTCGCGGAGGTGATCGACCGCTACCGGGTCGGCGCGGGAGCGGACGGGTCGTCCCGCCTGACGGTCGAAGCGGCGCGCGGCGAGGTTCCCCCGGTGCTGGCGGATGCCGAATCGCTGGGCAAGGTTGTCGCGAACCTGATGGAGAACAGCCTGCAGGCCGCAGGGGAGACGGCGACGCTGGAACTCGGGATCGCCTGGCGCGTGGGCCCGGAGACGGTTACCCTGCTCTGGTCGGACAATGGACCTGGTCTGGACACCGAGGTGGCCGACAGGCTCTTCGACCTTTATTTTTCCACGAAGACCCAGGGCACGGGACTCGGGCTGCCCATCTGCCGGAATCTGCTCTTCCGCATGAACGGTGGCATCACCTTGCGCAACCGCGGGGACGGGAAGGGCGCGGTGGCCGAAGTGACCCTGCCGCGAGCCGACGTCTAGCATCACACGGGAGTAGGCGATTCCTTGAACAGCAAGCTCCGCAAGCTCATCGTTGCCGTCCTGTTAGTGACGATCCTGGCGGTTCAGGCCGGGACCGCCGCGGCGTCGAACGACGGCGTGACCATCGCCCGCCTGCGCTATGGGGGAGGCGGCGACTGGTACTGCGACCCCGGGTCGCTGGCGAACTGGCTGTCCGAATTCGGCTGGCGCACGGGGACGCCTGTCGCCGCGGGACCGGTCGTGGTGGGCCTGGACAGCGAGGATCTCTATCGTTATCCGATGCTGTACGTCTCCGGCCACGGTCGCATCGCCCTGACCGACGACGAGGTCCGCGAACTGCACCGCTACCTCGAAACCGGCGGATTCCTCTACGCCGACGACAACTACGGACTGGACCCGTCCTTCCGCGAACTGATGGCGCAGGTCTTCCCCGACGACCCGCTCTCGCCGTTGGGCTCGGAACATCCGATCTACCATTGTTTTTACGATCTGCCCGGGCTGCCCAAGATCCACGAGCACGACGGCGATCCGGCCCAGGGCTTCGGCATCACGAAGAACGGGCGGCTGCTCGTGTACTACAGCTGGTCCAGCGACATCGGCGACGGACTCGAATCCCCGCAGGTGCACGGCGACCCGCCGGCCGCCCGCGAGGCCGCAGCGCGCATGGCCGTCAACATCCTGATGTACGCCCTGACCCATCCGTGAGAGGTGTGCCTTGACCCGGAACGAGTATGGCAGGCGCTTCGAGGCGGCGCTACGGCGTCACCTCGCCGCCGCGCGTCGCCGTCTGCTGGGCCAGGGGCTGGTGCTCACCCTGGCCGGCGCCGTCATGCTGGCCGCCCTGCTCGCCCTGCTGGTGGGCTGGCCCGGCGTGGCGTCGGTCTGGAGCAAGACCGCCTGCAGCGCGCTCGTGCTCGGAATCTCCGCCTGGCTGGCGTGGGAGACCGTGCTGCGTCCCGTGGCCGCCCTGGGACGCCAGACCCGGTTCACGGCGCGGCTCGACAGGCTGGGCGGCCATCGCAACATCCTGGTGGCGGCCGAGGAATCGCTCCGACGGCCGGAGCGCTGGCGGGGGCCGGGCGTGCTGTCCGGCTGCGTGGACCGCCTGCTTGCGGACGCGGCCAACCGAGCGGCCTGTCTCGACGTCGCCGCCACTCTGAGCCTGCCGCGCTGGCAGCCGGTGGCCGCCCTGTCCGTGCTGGTCGCGGTGCTCGTGGCGACGGGCATCTGGATCAACGGCACCGAACTCGCGCGCGGCGCCGCCCGCCTCGCCCGGCCCCTGCACGTGGAGGGACGTCTGCCCACGGCCGGCCTTCACATCGGGACGGTGCCCCCGGAAGCGGTGGCGGGTCACGACATCGTCGTCACCGCCGTGGACCTGGGCACGCCCCGTGGAGCGGTCCACTGCGAGGTGAAGTCGGGAAGCGGCGCCTGGCGACGCCTGGCCACGGAGCTGGAGCCGGCGTGGTCGCCCCGTCCCTATCGCCGCTACGCCTCGATTCTGCGGGACATGGACGCCGATCTGCAGGTCCGGTTCGTCCGCGACGGCATCGTCACCGACGTCCGTGGCATCGACATCCTCCATCCGCCCCTGCTCACGGGATCGAGCGTGGAGATCGCACCGCCCGCGTACACGGGCCTGCCCGCCCAGCGGCTGTCGCCTGCGCCGGCTGCCCTGGAAGCGCTGGCCGGCAGCCGGTTGCGCTGGCTCGGGACGGTCAACCACGACGTGGTGTCCGCTGCGGCCGTGACCACCACCGGCGACACTCTGGCCTGGGTCGCTTCCGGCGACTCGGTCCTCGGCGAGTTCACCGTGAACGAGCCCATGGTCTGGCGGCTGAGGCTGACGGATGGGCGCGGGCTCGTAGGCGGACAGCAGGTGCGCTACGAGCTCGCGGTGCGCGCGGACGAGCCGCCCCGGGTCGTCCTGGAGCGCGATCGACACGACGGCCTCCTGCCGGGGGACGGACGCCTGGAACTGAGCGTGCTGGCCGAGGACGATTTCGGCGTTGCCGGACTCGACCTGCTCGTGCGACGCGAGGCGGCCGGCCAGGCGCCGGTCGACACCTCATGGTCGCGCGTACCGCTGACGCTCGGGTCCACGTCCGCATCGCGACGGGCCGATACGGCGGCCGGGAACCTCTCCTTCGGCGTGGAAGCTCCCGAAGGGCCGGTCTCGCCGGCGCAACTGGCCCTGACGCTGCGGCTGGACACCACCGAACTGGAGCTGCTGCCGGGCGAGTCGCTGGCGCTCGCGGTCGAAGCGCGCGACAACCGCCGGCCGGGTCCACCCGCGCGCGGCCGCTCCCGGGTGCTGCGCTTCTTCCTGCCCTCGGCCGCCGATCTGCTCGCAACCCGGATGGAGACCGACACCGAGCGCCTGAGCGACCTAGACGATCTGCGCCGGCGCAGCGATACGCTGTCCGAAGAGCTGCGGCGCATGGAGCGCGAACTGAAGAAGAATCCCGATCCCGATTTCGCCAGGCGGCAGGAACTCGACGAGGCCCTGTCCCGCCAGCAGGCCATGCAGGAGGAACTGGAACGCCTGACGGACGACCTGCGCCGGGACCTGGAGGAGTCGGCGTCGCGGAATCTCGCGTCGACGGAAATGGTCGAACGCATGGAGCGTGTGGCCGAGCTGATGGACGAGATCAAGAACGAAGCCCTCGACCGGCTTCGCGAACAACTCCGCGCAGCCATGGCGGAGATGAGCGAGCAGGACATCAGCGATGCCATGTCCGAGGTCGCGCAGCGGCAGCAGGAATTCCTGGACAAGCTGGACCGTGCCATAGCTCTCCTGGAGGAGCTCAAGCGGGAACAGGAGATGTCGGGCTTGGCGGCCGTGCTCGAGGAGATGATGCGCCGGCAGGAGGAGCTGCTCGATCCGGAAGCGGCCCCGGATCCCGATGCGGCCGACAAGCAGACGGAACTTGCGGCCGAACTGGAAGCCCTGCGCGAGAGGATGGAGCAGGCGCTCGAGGAGCTGGAACGCTCCAGCGAAGATTCCCCCTCGCCCTCGGACGAGGCCATGCGCCGGGCGCTGGAGCAGGCCCTCGAGAAGCTGGCGGCAGGCGAGTTGCAGGACGCGATGCGCCGCTCGGCGCAGCAGATGCGACAGCCAGGAGAGGAATCGGACTCTGCCGACGCCGGCCACGAGGCCATGCGCAAGCTCGCGGCTCTCTACCACGTCCTGCTCGAAGGGCAGCAGGGAATGCAGATGGCCATGCAGAATTTCGCCGGCGAGACCATGCGTCGCCTGGCGTTCGATCTGCTGGAGCTGTCGCGCCGGCAGGAGGATCTCGCCGACAGGATCCCCGCCAATCTGCGCGATGTGCGGGCGCCCGAACTCCCGCGCGAGGAGAAGAAGATGCTGCGCGCCCTGGTCGGCATGCGCGACAGGCTGGAGACCGCGCTCGGTACATCCGGTCAGCTGCCCTTCCGTCTGCTCGACGGGCTGGACGCCGCCGCCGACGCCCTGCAGCAAACCGTTTCGGAACTCGAGGCCGGTTACGGCCGCCAGGCCATGGACACTTCGCGCGCGGCCCTGGGCGACATCAACAGGCTCGTGATGCAGCTGCTCACCAGCGCCCAGATGACCGGCGGCGGCGGCAGCTGCAGCATGCCGATGCCCATGCTCGGGCAGCAACTGGAACAGATGGCGCGCGAGCAGGCCGGACTCAACGGCTTGACCGAGGAGATGCGGGGACAGCTGTCGGAGCAGCAGCGTCAGAGCCAGAGGATCCGTGCCCAGATGGAGCGTCTGCAGGCGGACCAGCGCGGCCTGGCCCAGCAGATGAGCGAGGCGGCCGAACTGGAGCGGGAGCAGCCGCAGGGCGAACGTCTGCTGGGTGACCTCGAACAGCTGGCCCGGGACATGGAACGCGTGGCGGACGATCTCGGGGAGGGGCTGATCGACGAGGAGGTCCTGCGTCGCCAGGAACGCATCCTCAGCCGCATGCTCGACGCGCATAACTCCGTCCGCAGGCGCGATTACGCGCGGCGGCGGGAGAGCCGCACCGAGTCGGAGATCTTCGCCCGGCAGTCCGGCGAGATCGGAATCGGGGAGACCGGCGACGCAGCCACGCCCTGGCGGCTGCGCCAGGAGCAGGTCGAGCGCGTGCCGCCGGAATACCGTGATCTGGTCCGCCGCTATTTCCGGGCGCTGCAGGCCCTCGAGGAGGCGGGCGACGGCGCCGGGCCAACCGCCCCCGTCCCGGGAGGTCGGCCATGAGCGCATGGCGCGGGGGGCTCGCCGCGGCGTCGGTCGTCCTGCTCGTGTCGACCGCCGGTCCCGTGGCGGCCCAGCTCGAGCAACGGCCCGCACCGCACCGGACGGTTCAATCCGCTTCTGTGTGGCGCACGCGCCTGCTCCAGGTCGAGCGCCTGCTGCGCCTGGGCAGCTACAGCCGGGCGGCCAGCGTGCTGGATGAGGCCGAGTCGCTGGGAGCGCCACCCGCCCAGACGCGTCGACTGAGGATCGAGCTGCATGTCGCGACCGGGGATCACGAGGCCGTGGTCGCGCTCTGTCGCGCCGGACTGGCCACCGATCCCGGCCAGACCAGACTCCTGCGCACCCTGGCCCGTTCCCTGATGGTTCTGGGGCGCATACCGGAGGCCAGCGCGGTCCTGCGCGACCTCTTCGCGGCCAGCCCGAACCGCATCAGCAGCGTGGCCGACGCCATGCTCATGTGGCGCGAGGCCGGCCATCCGGCCGAAGGCCTCGCCCTCTGCGATTCGTTGCGGGAGATCCACGGCGACGGGATCTTCATGCGTCAACGCGCCGCCTGTCTGCTGGACATGGCGCGCGTCGAGGACGCCCTGGCGGAGATCGCGCGCGAGCTGCGGCTCAATCCGCTCAATCTGCCCATGATCCGCGAGGAGTTGTGGGAGCTGTTGGACACGCCCGAAAAGGTGGACAGAGCGGCCGAGACCCTCGCCGTGGAGGACGAGCGCGTCGCCGGGCTGCGGCTGCTGCGCGCGGACCTGCTGCTGCGACGCGGCCGCGACCGGGAGGCGCTGGAGGCAGTCAAGCCCCTCTTCGCTGAACGGAGGGATCTCGAGGCCCTCCTGCGGATCGCCACGACCCTGTCCCGCGAACTCGAGCTTCAGGGCGATCGCGCGCACCAGCGGGCGACGGCGGCCTGGTTGATCGATGTGTTCGATGAACTCGTCAGCGGGGACCTGGTGCCGCGCAACCAGCAGGCGCGTGTGGCGGATCTGCTGGCGGGCGTCTGCGAGGACGCCCTCGAACTGGGCCTGCTGGACGCGGATCCCGAACGTGCGGTCGCCAGGCTCGAAGCGGCGCTGGAGCTGGTGAAGCGACGCAGCCCCGGCTCGACGCGGCTCTACGCGGCGAAGATCAAGCTGGCCGGATACACGCGCGACGTTCTGCGTCGTCCCCGCGAGGCGGCGCAGTCCCTCGAGCGCCTGCTCGTCGATCTTGACCTGCCCCTGGAAGGGGTGGCCCTGGCGCGTCTGGCCCTGGGCGAATGCCATCTCGCCGCCGGCGACTCAGCCCGGGCGAGGGCGGTCCTGAGCCGGCTGGGCACCAATCCCCAGTTCAGCGCCGCCGCCGGTCACGCCCACTACCTGCTGGGCCGCCTGGATTTCGCGCAGGGAGCCTGGGAGAACGCCAGGGACCGCCTGGCCGCGGTCGCCCTGGACAATCCCAGCGCCAATTATGCCAACGACGCCCTGGATCTGGGACTGCTCATCGCAGAGGAGCTGTCGAATCCCAGCGGCAGTCCCCAGCGGCTCGAGGCCTATGCGCCTTGCGTCTACTGGGAACTGGCGCGGCGGCCGGTCTACCGGCAGGAAGCGCTCGAGGGATTCCTGGCCGCGACCGTATCCGGCGGCGGGGGCGACGACAACCTGCTGGACCGGGCGCGTCTGGACCTGGCGTTGATCTACGCCGAGGCGGGCTGGGTCGAGAAGGCGGCTGCGCTCTGCGCGGCGGTCGTGGGCGAACACCCCGACGGCACCCGCGCCGCCGCCGCACTCTACCGTCAGGGCGAGATCCTGGTCATGGCCGGCCGCGTGCGCGAGGGGCGCGGGGCCTGGGAACGCCTGCTAGCCCAGTATCCGGACGCCCTGGAGACCGAGGACGCCCGCGCAAAACTCAGGAGCCTGCCATGACGCGAATCCTGCGCACGATCGTCGCAGCGCTGCTTCTCTGTCCGGCCGTCGCCTCCGCGCAATGGCTGCTGGTGCCGATGGATCTGACGCAGACGAACCATCTGAAGGCCTACGGGCATGCCTTCGCCGCGCTCCAGGACGGCGGCACCGTCGATTGGCTGCTCAACTACCGCGGCGGCAGCTTCCTGATGCGCGACGCGCCGGACATCCGTCTCTCCGCCCGCCTCCGCGGCGTGCGCTTCGAGGCCGTGGACGACGCGGGGGCGGCGTCCATTCGCGAGACGATCCGCGCCGGCAACATGGAGGAAGTCCTGCTCGAGAAGCCACCGCGCATCGCGGTCTACGTGCCGCCCAACTTCCAGCCCTGGGACGACGCGGTCACCCTGGCCCTGACGTACGCCGAGATACCCTACGACACGGTGTTCGACGCGGAGGTCCTGGCCGACCGGCTATCCGAGTACGACTGGCTGCACCTCCACCACGAGGACTTCACCGGCCAGTTCGGGAAGTTCCACTACGCCTTCGGCATGGCCCCCTGGTACCTGGAACAGAAGGGGTTCATGGAGGAGTTGGCCCGGACCCTGGGATTCGCTTCGGTCTGGAAGATGAAGCATGCCGTGGCGCTGAAGATACGGGACTACGTGGAGGCCGGCGGCTTCCTCTTCGCCATGTGTTCGGCGACGGACACCATCGACATCGCCCTGTCCTATCTGGGCGTCGACATCGTGCCGGCGGAGATCGACGACACGCCGCTGGACGCCGACCGCGAAGACAGGCGCGACGACGGCCGCACCTTCGCGTTCGAGGGTTTCTCGCTCGTCACCAACATCGCCGTCTACGAGTTTTCCGACATCGACACCAGCGATTATTCGCGTCTGCGGGGGGCCGAGGGCGACTACTTCACACTCTTCGACTTCGCCGCCAAGCACGATCCCGTGCCGGCCATGCTCACCCAGTGCCACGTGAACGTGATAAACGGCTTCATGGGCCAGACCACGGGTTTCCACCGCGCCCGGCTCAAGCGGCACGTCATCGTGCTGGCTCAGGTCGAGGGCACCGACGAGATCCGCTACCTGCACGGCAAGCGCGGCATGGGCACCTTCACCTTCCTCGGCGGCCACGACCCCGAGGACTACCAGCACGCGGTCGGCGATCCGCCCACCGACCTCGACCTGTACCGCTCCTCCCCGGGCTACCGCCTCATCCTGAACAACATCCTCTTCCCGGCGGCCCGCAAGAAGCCCCAGAAGACGTAGGTGGGCCATCGAGATGGTGTGTCTGCTCTCCGGAAGATCAGAGCCATCTCGATGGTACATCCGCAGGATCGGACCCCCAGGCCTGCTCGCAAGCGTGTCCTAGGGACGGCGTCGCGAATAGAGGAAGATGATGGCGGCAAGCGCGATGCAGGAGCCGGCCAGGCCGAGCCAGTCGACGGGCGTCTCGGACGCGGTCTGCTCGATCGCGCCGCCCTGGATGAGCATGAAGGCCAGCGAGATGCCGTTATGCGCGGAGTGGGTCAGGATGCAGGCGGTCAAGGATCCCGTCTGCTCGTAGATGTGGGCCAGCAACACCCCCAGACCCACGAGTCCGAAGAGGAACCAGGGCTCGCCGTGGGCGAGACCGAAAACCAGCGCCGAGATCAGGGCCGAGGGCAGGAATCGCCAGTGGCGGCGGCCGATGCGGAAGACGAGGCCCCGGAAGACAAGTTCCTCGGCCACCGGTCCGCAGATGGTCACGGCCACGACGGCGACGGCGATGCGCGGCGTCGTGGCGGGCAAGTGCTCGTTGAAGAACGCGATCCACTCGGCGGACGGCGGGTGTATCGACGAGGAGACGCCGGCGAGGTAGGATGTCGGCAGCAACGCCGCCACCGCGGCCAGCACCGCCAGCAGGGCCTTGGCGAGCGGCGGGCGATCGAGGTCGAAGTCCCGCGACAGCGAGCCGTTCTGACCCCTGACGACCAGGACGGCCAGGGCGAGCACGAGCAGGCCGCCGGTACCCACGGCCGCGAACATGTCGCCGGTGTAGGTATAGGTGACCGTCTGCGCCACGAGGTTGGCGGCGCTCCACAGCACGGCCATCATCGTCAGCCGCACGGTGCTCCAGCTGGACCAGATAGTGACCGGATGGGACAAGCCCACGCGGTCCTCCGGCCGGTCGTGGTCCGGATCCGTCATCGCACGACTCCTCCGTGAAATGCGCCGGCACCTTGGCAGCCGGCCCCCGACACTGTAATATGCTGCGGTCAATGTCGAAAGGAAAGAGAAGCGATGAAGACGACCACCGACGCGCGGGCCATCAAGGCCGTGATCTTCGACCTGGACAACACGCTGACGGATTTCATGAAGGCCAAGAGCATGGCCATCCACGCCGCCGCGGACGCCATGATCGACGCCGGGCTCAGCTTGAAGACGCAACAGGTCTACGACCGCATCTTCGCCATCTACGATGAGGTGGGCATCGAGCACCAGCTCGTGTTCAACCGTTTCCTGGAGGATGAGACCGGCGGGGTCGACGATCGCGTCCTGGCGGCGGCGGTGGTCGCCTACCGTCGCGCCCGCGAGGCCCACCTCGTACCCTACCCCCACGTGCGACCGACGCTGCTGGCGCTGTTGAAGGGCGGGTACAAGCTCGCCGTGGTCAGCGACGCGCCGCGCTTCGAAGCCTGGTTGCGGCTCTGCTACCTGCGCCTGCTGCATGTCTTCGACGTGGTGCTGACGCACGATGACACCGGTCACACCAAGCCCAGCCCGGTGCCGTTCCAGATGGCCCTGGAGCGTCTGGGCGTGACGCCGCGCGAGACGGTCATGATCGGGGACTGGCCCGAGCGCGATATCGTCGGCGGCCTCGACGCCGGGTTGCACACGGTCTACGCCCGCTACGGTGACACCTACGGGCTGAAGGACTGCGTGAAAGCCACGGTTTCGGGGGCGCATTTCGAGATCGACGACCTGTCACAGCTGCTCGGCGTCATCGACAGTCTCAACGCGGCGGGGGGGGAGGCCTGAGATGCGGATCGCCACTGCGGCCCAGATGGCCGAGATCGATCGTGAGACCATCCGGGGCGGCGTGCCCGGTCTTACGCTGATGGAAAACGCCGGTCGCGAGATGACCTGGCAGCTGCTGCGCGAGTTTCCCGACCTGTCGCCTCCGTCGCTGATCACCGTGGTCTGCGGCAAGGGCAACAACGGCGGCGACGGGCTGGTCGTGGCGCGACTGCTGGAGAATCTCGGCTTCGAGGTCCACGTCATGCTGCTCGCGGAGCCGGAGTCCCTCTCGGCGGACGCCCGCGCCAACCTCGACCGCCTGCCGGCGTCGGTGACCCGCGACACGATCCCGCCGGACCGCTGGGCGGCGCGGGTCTACGAACGCAGCGTGGAGTCGGAACTGATCGTCGACGCCGTCTTCGGCACCGGGATCACCCCGCCGGTGCGGGACGATTACGCGGATCTCTTCGAAGCCGTCAACGCCGGCCCCTGCGCGGTGCTGAGCCTGGACATCCCCTCGGGCGTGGCCGGCGACAGCGGTGCGGTCGACCCGGTAGCGATCCGCGCCGATGCCACCTTCACAGTCGGTCTGCCGAAGCTGGGCCTCCTGCTGCCGCCCGGCCGGGACCACGCGGGACGTCTCTCGGTCCTGGACATCGGCTTCGCCGAGGAGGTGTGCGAACGCCATACCGGCGATCTGCACTATCTCTTGCCCGAGGACTATGCCGACCTTCTGCCGCCACGGACGTCGACCGCCCACAAGTACGACGCCGGCACCGCCCTGGTCGTGGCGGGTTCTCGGGGCTTCGGCGGCGCCGCGCTGCTGGCGGGACTGGGCGCCCTGCGCTCGGGGGCCGGCCTGGTCACCCTGGCCCTGCCGGAGAATCACACCACGGCGGCGCTGGGCTTCGTTCCCGAAGCCCTGATCCGAGCGCTGCCCACAGGCGCTTCGGGCGCGATCGCGCCGCTAGCGCCGGCCGCCTGGTCGGATCTGATGACACGCCAGGATGCCCTCGCGGTGGGACCGGGCCTGGGCGACGACCCGGAGACCGACGGCTGGCTCGTGGACCTGCTCGGCGTCGTGGACCGGCCGCTGGTTGTCGATGCCGACGGTCTCTCGGCCTTCGCGCGCCGGCAACGCGAACCGCGTTTCGCCCACCCGGAGGTCGTCCTGACCCCCCACGCCGGAGAGCTGGCCAGGCTGGCCGCCATCGAGTCCTCGCAACTGCGCGAGGATCGGCTGAGGATCGTGCCAGAACTGGCGCAGCGGTGGAAAGTGGTCCTGGTGGCCAAGGGGTCGCCGACGCTGATCGCGGCTCCCGACGGCGCGCTGGTGATCAATCCGACCGGCGACGACGCCCTGGCGCACGGCGGCACGGGCGACGTGTTGACCGGGCTGATCGGGGGGTTGCTGGCCCAGGGCGCTTCGGCATTCGAGGCGGCCCTGCTCGGCTGCTGGCTGCACGGCCGCGCCGGGGAACTGGCGACCGGCCGTATCGGCTCCCGCCGTGTTGTGCTGGCGCGCGAGATCGCGGACAACCTGGGCGAGGCCTTCGCCGAACTGGAGGTCTTCGCATGAGGGTGCTCGGCATCGAGACATCCTGCGACGACACCAGCGTGGCCCTCTACGACTCCGCTGCGGGCGTGCTGCAGAATCTCGTATCGAGCCAGATCGACCTGCACGACCACTTCGGCGGCGTGGTGCCGGAGCTGGCCTCGCGCGCCCATCTGGTCAACCTGCTGCCCCTGGTGGACGTCCTGCTCGAGCAGGCGGAGATCGCACCTTCAGACCTGGACGGTATCGCCGTGACGGCGGGCCCCGGGCTGATCGGAGCGCTGCTGGTGGGGCTGTCGACGGCCAAGGCGATCTGCTGGGCGACGGGCAAACCGCTGGTCGGCGTGCATCACATAGAGGGGCACATCCTGGCCAATCAGCTCACCGCGCCCATGGTGTTCCCGGCGGCCGTGCTGGTCGTTTCGGGCGGGCATACCGAGGTGGTGCTGATGGGGGAGATCGGGCGGTACGAGCGTCTCGGCTGGACCCTGGACGACGCCGCCGGCGAGTGTTTCGACAAGACGGCGCAGCTGCTGGGTCTGCCCTATCCGGGCGGGCCCGCCATCGACCGCCTGGCCGAAGACGGCCATCCGGGCCGCTTCGCGCTGCCGCGGCCGCTCTCCCGCGATCCCCGTCTGGTGTTCAGCTTCAGCGGCTTGAAGACCGCCGTGCGGACGACCGTGGCCAAACTTCCGCAACCCTTGTCGAATCAAGACGTTGCCGACATCTGCCACGCGTTGCGCGAAGCTGTGGTGGATGTCCTGGTGACGCGTCTGTGCCAGGCCGCCCGCGACCACGACGTGAAAGCCGTCTACCTGGCCGGGGGCGTGGCTGCAAACACCCTTCTGCGGTCGAGAACCGCCTCGGCAGCGGGCAGAATGGGGCTCAAATTCCTGCCACCGGAGCCTGCATACTGCACGGATAATGCCGCCATGATCGCTTGCGCCGGACATGCGCGGCTTTCATCCGGACTGTCGGATCCCCTTACCCTGGACAGCTTTGCGCGCCGTCCCCTCGAATCCTGGCGCTGATCGCCACCGCCGCTGCACGCCATTCCCGATGATATCCGGTCAGGGAGCATGATGGCACGGGCTTTGCGTGCCTGCACGTGGTCGCATCCCCAAGGGGCGGCAGGCATTCAATCTGCACGGATGGTGATGAATGAGGGAGACGGAGACGATACTCGTCATCGACGACGAGTTGCACATCCGCACCATTCTGACATATATGCTCGAGCAGGAGGATTTCAGGGTGATCCAGGCCTCCTGCGGTGCGGAAGCCCTTGTGATGTTGGAAGATCACCTGCCGGATCTGGTTCTGCTGGACATCATGATGCCGGACATGGACGGCTTCTCGGTCCTCTCGCGGATCAGGGGCCAGTTCCGGACCCACAACCTGCCGGTGATCCTGCTGACCGCCCGCGGCGAGACGGATCAAAAGGTGCGAGGCCTGCAGGCCGGCGCCAACGACTACCTGATCAAGCCCTTCGTACCCGAAGAGCTCCTGCTGCGGGTGCGCAACATGCTCCAGCTGAGCCGCAACCAGCGAGACGCCAACCCCCTGACCGGCCTGCCCGGCAACCGCGCCATCGATCAGGAGCTGCGACGCCGCCTGGACGGCGAAATGGCCTTCGGCTTCTGCTACTGCGACCTCGATCACTTCAAGGCCTACAACGACTACTACGGCTATGCGCGGGGTGACCGTGTGCTCTCGATGCTGGCCGAGATCCTGACCAATGAAATCCTGAAGCTGGGCAGCGGCGCCTTCCTGGGTCACGTGGGCGGGGACGACTTCGTCGCCATCACCGGGGCCAACGAGGCCGAGATCTTCGCGGAACGCGTGATCACCGAGTTCGACAACAGGATCCAGGAGCTCTATGAACCGGTGGACTGGAGCCGCGGCTTCATCGAGCTGCCCGATCGCGGCGGCGACAGCAAGCGCTTTCCGCCGGTCTCGCTGACCGCGGCCGCGATCAGCGACCGCGACGGCCGGTTCGGCCATGTGGGCCGGTTGAACGCGGTGGCGGCGGAATTGAAGCAATACGGGAAGGCGCAGCCGGGCAGCGTCGTCGTCGCCGAGCGCCGGGGCGCGAGGGGCGTCGTGGAGCCGGTGGTGACCAGACACCACTCGGAGACGGATTGAAGGCGCGGTCGCACCCGCGCGGGAGACAGAGATGGACGGCATGAAGGTTCTGATCGTCGAGGACGAGGGCGCGCTGGCCAGCCTGCTGGTGCAGGCTCTGCACAACGAGGGATGCGAGGTCGCGTTGGCCCGTGATGGCATCGACTGCATGAACAAGGTCACCGGTTTCGGGCCGGACGTGATCGTCATGGACATCATGATGCCCAAACTCGACGGGATCGACACCACGCGCCTGATACGCCGCAATCACGGCTATGACAGCACCGTGATCGTGGCACTGTCCGCCCGGACCGATTCCGCCACCAAGCAGGAGATGCTGGCAGCCGGCGCGGACCTCTTCTTCGACAAGCCGTTCGTCATGAGCAGGCTCGTCGAGGAGATCCGCGAGGCCGTCGCGACCAGGGCCGGATTCCCCTGGTTGAGAGGAAAGGATCGATGAACAACATCAGCGAGGTGATGGCCATAATCCCTTCCGGTGTCGCTGCCGCGCCAGGCGGGCCCTGGCCCTACGCCGTGGCCATCCTCCTGCTGGCCGCCGGCATGTGCTGGCAGATCTGGCGCGTGAAACAGCGCAGCCGCGACCTGCGGGACCGGCAGGAACGTGTCCGCGGACTGGAGAGCCTGCTGGCGATCTCGGCGCGCATCCATGCCTATCGGGATCCCGACCATCTCCTGGGCGAGGTGGCGGAGTCCGTGCGCGAGTCCCTCGGTTTCCGCATGGTCCTGCTGCGCATCTACGACCTGGCGGAACGCACCTTCGAGGCTCGCGCCTACGCGGGCATCGACGAGGCGGGCGTGCAGTATCTGAAGCACACGCCGGTCTCGCTGGCGGAGTTCCGCAAGCTCGCTCTGCCCCAGTTCCAGGTGTCCAACAGCTATTTCATCAAGCACGACATGGAGGGCGCCGACCAGGCCATGGCCGGCGGCTACACGCCGGATCTGGGCGTGCGCGAGGAAGGGGAGTGGCACGAGGAGGACGCCCTGATCATCCCCCTGACCTCGCCCGAAGGCGAGATCGTGGGCTATCTGAGCGTGGACGATCCGGTCGACCGCAAGATACCGTCCCTGCAGTGCATCCAGATGCTGGAGCTCTTCGCCCAGCAAGCCGCGACGGCCATCGCCTCGGCCGATCTGTATTCGCGCCTGCACAACCAGAATCAGGAGCTGACGCGCTCCGCGGACCGCCTGCGTTACCACAACGAGCTCAAGAACAACTTCGTGGCCAACGTCAGTCACGAGCTGCGGACGCCCCTGACGTCCATCAAGGCCTACAGCGAAGCCCTGCTGCACGGGCGCGCCAAGATGGAGGAGGAGGCCCAGCGCGAATTCCTGCAGGTGATCCACCACGAGAGCGAGAAGCTCACGGGCATCGTCAACAACCTGCTGGATCTCGAGCGCATGGAGCGCGAGCAGGTCACCTTCAACCGGCATCAGGCCGACCTGGTCGCCCTGGTGCGCGGCCTGGAGGGCGCGGCCCGCAACCAGGCCGAGGCCAAGAACATAGACTTCTCGGTCCATCTGGATCGCGACGAGATACTGCTCGGCGTGGACGCCGACCTGGTTCGCCAGCTCGTACGCCATCTCATCGACAACGCCTTCAAGTTCACGCCGAGCGGCGGCAAGGTGCACCTGTCCGTCATGGACGGCGTGTCCTCGGTGCGCATCGTGGTCGAGGACAACGGCATGGGGATCCCGGACAACAAGATGTCCTACATTTTCGACCGGTTCTACCAGGTGGACGGCTCCTCGACGCGCGAGCACGGCGGCCAGGGCATCGGCCTGGCCATCTGCCGCGACATCGTCGCGCGCCACGGCGGACGCATCTGGGGCGAACGCGTGCAGCCGCGGGGCGTGCGCTTCAACGCGCTGCTGCCGCGCCGCGACGAGATCATCAGGCGCGGCAAGAACAAAGGCCGCCACGCCATCTTCGGCGACGTGCCCGAGTTCGCGGAGAAGCTGATCCACTGGATCGGCGAGCTGATGCGCGTGCGCATCGTGTCGCTGATGGTGCCCGACCAGGGCGGCGAACACCTCGTGATCGAGGCGGCCATGGGGCTCGAGGACGCCGTGGTGCAGGACACCCGTCTGCTGCGCGGCGAGGGGATCGCCGGGCGCGTCTGGATGCAGGGCGAGGCGATCCTCGTCGAGGACGTGGCCACGGACGAGCGGGTGCTCAACGACTTCTCCCGTCCGCGCTACGAGACCGGCTCTCTGCTCAGCGCACCCATCCGGCGGGACGATCAGATCGTCGGCGTGGTCAACGTGAACAACCGACTCGACGGACAACAGTTCACCGAGCGGGACAAGCTGCTGCTGGACGGACTGTCCGCGCGCCTGGGTCACATCCTGGCGCGCGTCGGCGAGCTACAGCGGGGCAACCGGGAATTCGCCAACCTGAGCCAGGCGCTGCGCAAGAGTGTCGCCATCCGCAGGGCCCGTCACGACGAGCTGGCCGAGGTGTGCCACGAGATCTGCATCGCCGCCGCCCAGCGCATGCACCTGCAGCGCGAAGATCTGATGGGGCTGGCCTTCGCCCTGCAGACCTACGATCTGGGGCTCTCGGGCATTCCCGACGACATCCTGCACAAGACGCCCCCGTTGGAGCCCGAGGAGTGGGAGATCATCCAGCAGCACGTCCACATCAGCCTGGAGATGATCAAGTCGCTGAACGCTCCGGCCGATGTGCACGAAGTGGTCCTGTACCACCACGAGCAATACGACGGGAGCGGTTATCCGGAAGGGCTGTCCGGGGACGGGATCCCGCTCGGGTCCAGGCTGTTGTCCCTGGCCGACAGCATGACGGCCATGCTGCAGGGGCGGCCGTACCGGCGGGCCATGTCCCTGGGCCAGGCTCTCGCGGAAATCGAACAGCGCGCGGGCAAGCAGTTCTGTCCGCGTTGCGTGGCCATCTACGTGGAGCAGGCCCGTAATTACGAGGATCGCATAGTCGAGATCCAGAAAGCCCGCTCCCTGGCGGCGGGTGCCGTCGAGCCGGATCGCGCGCCCGAGCAGGCAGACCAGTCCGAGAAGGAGTTCGAACGGGTGAAGTGACGGGCGGACCGCGCCCGGTCGCAGGTAAGATGCGGGTGTCCGCGGAAATGGAATACGCACTGGAGGCGAAACGTTGCGCAAGATCCTGATCGTCGACGACGAACCCTACATCCTGAACATCCTCGATTTCAGTCTCGACGCCGAGGGCTACTGCGTCCTGCAGGCCGCCGACGGAGACGAAGCCTTGCGCGTGGCGGCGGAACAGTCGCCCGATCTGATCATCATGGACGTCATGATGCCGCGTCTGGACGGGTTCGAGACCTGCCGGCGTCTCAAGGAGAGCGTGCATACCCGGGATATCCCCGTGGTCCTGCTCACCGCCCGCAACAGCCACGAGGACCGCGCCCGCGGCGACGAAGTGAAGGCCGACGGCTACATGACCAAGCCTTTCAGTCCGCAACGTTTGCTCGATACCGTCCAGCAGTACCTGGGCGTGGCCAAGTAGGCCGATCCACCCTGCACGCTCCGCTTGCAGGGGAGAGGGGCGCCGCGACACGATGTAGCGACGCCCCTACTATCGTATACTCCCCCTCGCCACAGCTCCGTCCGGTGTGATGCCATGGCGCCGCGTGCAGGCGGTCCGGCCGGCCGTCACTTGACGACGGCGATCTTCGTCGTCCGCACTGCGCCGTCGGCTTCGAGGGTGCCGAAGTAGACTCCGGACGGCACGCGCCGGCCCCGGTCGTCCGTCCCGCGCCACGTCGTGGAGTGGGCGCCCCGCGGCAGGTCGCCGTCGATCAGGGTCTGCACCAGCTTCCCCTGCACGTCGAAGATGCGCAGGCGGACCGGACCGCCACGCTCCAGCTCGAAGCGGATCTCCGTGGCTGGATTGAAGGGATTGGGCACGGCCCGGACGCGATGGTCCAGCGCGGGCAGGTCGTTCACGGCCACCATCGGGGCGGGAGCGGGCCAGAGGACCAGGCGGCTGTCCAGGTCGAAATACTGGGCGACCAGCGCGACGGGCAACTGGCTGATCGGATCGCCGGGTATCTCCTCGTGCACGCCGGGCACGAAGCGTCCGTTCGAGGGCGCCAGGATCTCGAGGGCAGGATCGACCGTGTGGACCCAGTGCCCGTCCGTGAACTCCATGAACAGCGGCGGCTGCTCGAGGCCGGTGTCGAGAATCACCTGGAACCCGTCCCCCACGCGGGTGAACGTGTAAAACGGCTGGAGCTCGAAGTAGCCCCGCAAGGTGCCCCCGTTCTCGTGGGTCTTGAAGGCCTCCATCTCACCCCACACGGGCACGGGGGCGGTCGACAGACCCACGTGAACGTCCCAGGCCTCCGGGAACATGCCGCCGAAGTAGGTGACGGTGATGGGCTCGACGGATCGCAGGTTCAGGGCGACGATCTCGAGATAGACGAGTCGGGAGTCGGGAGAGGGGAGCGCGCAGCGGTCGAAGGGATCGCCCGAGCGCTTGAGCAGCGTGTCGGCGACTTCGTAATCGCCCCATTCGGTCGCGCCCAGCGGTTCGCCGACCAGAGCGACGGTCCCCTCGAAGGGATCCGAGCCGGGCCCGAAGAAATCGGCGGGAAGGGGTGGGGGGACATCCTGGCCGAAGACGATCTGCGTCCCCTGGATGCCGTCGCCGGGCTGGGATACGAAGGGATCCGGCTCCGGGAACCATGTCGCCGGGATCATCGTGTGGACCAGCGAGTCGAACTGCTCGACGGCGAGCATGATCTCGGGGCACTGGCTGCCCGAGTCGCCGGGAGCCCACTCCCGGACGCCGGGTACGAAGACGCCGTCGGAGGGCGCGACGACCCCGAGGGCGGGATCGACCGCGTGGACCCAGGGCGCTTCGATGATCGCCAGATCCAGCGGAGTCAGGCCCTCCAGGCCCGTGTCCAGGATCACCACCGTGTGGTCTTCGGTCTGCTCGAACACGAATCTCGGCTGCACCGGCAGGGTGGCGTCGAAGGTGCCGCCGTTCGCGTGTGTCTTGGTGGCGGTCAGGCTGCCCGGCGGCGGCGGGATCGCCGAAAGCCTGAGCTCGACCCACCAGGCCTTCTGGGACGCGCCGCCATCGTAGGTGACGACGATCGGATCGTACCACGAGTAGAGGGTCAGCTCGACGATCTCGACGTCGACGGTGCCCTGCGTGCCGATCGGATCGGCTGGAAGCACGGGATGATCGCCGCGCAGCATCAGCGTCGAGGCGTTGCCGAAACCCGATTCGTCCAGGGGCACGCCCTCGAAGGTGACCTGTCCCTCGAAGGGATCCGAGCCGGGACCGAAGAAGTCGGCCGGTAGCGCCGGATTGGTGGGCGTGCCGAAAGTCGCCGTGGTCTGGGGATCCGGATAGTGCCAGTGAGACGGCGTGGCCAAGGGATCGGCGAGTGGCTGGGCTCCGGCGCCGGTGGCGAAGGCGCCGCCGAGCAGACAGAGCGCGAGAGCGAGCGTGCGGCATGTTCTGGCTACGTTCATGATAGATTCCCCCCTGTATCATGTTAAGTAGTCGTGATACCTCCTCGTTTCTGATCGTACACGATCATTAAGGCGAGCGGGGAAAGAACCTGTAGTCGCCTGGATATCAAGCAGTTGCAGCACCGCTGCGCGTCTTGGCGCCGGTCGCGAAATGGAAGCCCGTCTGCAGGAAGTAGGCGCACCACGCGACGATGCCCACCAGCTTGAAGACATCTTCCAGCGGCGTGTGGCCGAGACGCCACAACAGGGGCAATCCTATATCGGGACCTTCGTCTAAGACTATGGAGAGGCAGAAGGCCGTGCTGGACAGCACCAGCAGGAGATAGTCGGTGGCCAGTATCGTGCGGCGGTGGGTCCAGATCAGGGCGACCAGCAAGGCGCCATACACGCCCAGCACGGCAAACTCGGGTATGCCCACGCCGGGTATGGCCAGTTCGTGGAGCAGGAAGAGGTCGTCCAGACCGAGGACGATGCTGAAGCATCCTGCCCAGCAGAGGAGACCGCCCAGCGCGTGATCACCCCTGTTTGCGCGGCCGACCCGAGACGCGAAGACGCCGACGACGATCCAGAGCAGCACGCCCAGGTGCGAAACCATCCCCGCATTGAAGGGGAGATCGTAAGCCGCGGCCGGATCCTGAAGCAGAAGGTGCAGGATGTCCATCGGCACCGTGCAGACGACGAGCACCAGAATGATCATCAGTACGCACATCAGCAGCAGGGCCCGGGACAGCCGTCGTGCCTGACCAATGAGATCTCGGATCATCGTCATCACCCCTCCATGGAGCCAAGCGGCAGGCCCTCGCTCTTGCCGACGATCTGACATTCACAGAATATTATCGGCTCCACATCCGAGATGATTACTGCTATCTGGCCGGGTCAAGACCCGGCAGGTGAAGAGTGTCGATAATATTCTGCCGGCGGCGCCGGCGTTGCTCCCCGGCCGCCGTGCGTGTATCCTCTCCGGCCGGAGGCACCAGTTGACCAGAGGGAACGAGAACGAGCACGGTACGGCGCTGGTCGAGGTGGCCCTGCCCGTGCCGCTGCCGCAGACTTTCACCTACCTGATGCCGGAGGCCTGGGAGGATCCCGTGCGTGCGGGGGATCTGGTCGCCGCGCCGTTCGGCCGCCGCAAGGCGGTGGCGGGCATGGTGGTCTCCGTGAGCAGGACGCCAGGCGAGGTCGTCGAGCGCGACGGCCACCGGCTCCGTCCGCTGTCGAGGTGTTTCGGGCCTGCCTATGCCATCACCGACGACCGCCGGCGGTTGCTGGACTGGATGTGCGGCTATTACGCCCTGCCGGCCGGCGAACTGGTACCCCTGTTCCATCCGCCGTCTCCAGGCACCAGGGCCCGCGCCACGGCGCGCAGGCCGGCCGCGTTTCCCCTGAGCGATCGCCGTGTGGTCGATTTGACGGCCGACCAGTCGCGGGCCGTCGCGTCAGCCGTGGACCACCTCGACCGGGGCGCTTACGGTGTGCTGCTGTTGCACGGCGTGACCGGCAGCGGCAAGACGGAGGTCTACCTGAGGGCCATCGCCGAGACGCTGGACCGCGGTCGTTCCGCCGTCTACCTGTTGCCCGAGATCGCGCTCACGCCCCAGACCGAAGCCCGGATCCGTGAACGCTTCGGTGACGCTGTGGCGACCCTTCACAGCGGTCTGTCCGCCGGTCAACGCTGCCGCGTCCACGAAGCGGCCGCCGCCGGCGAGGTGCGCGTGGTGGTGGGACCCCGATCCGCGCTGTTCGTGCCGCTGCGGGCTCTGGGGCTGGTCGTCATGGACGAGGAGCACGACTCCTCGTACAAGCAGGAGGAGAAGCCGCGGTACCACGCCCGTCATGCTGCTCTGGTCCGCGCCCGCGAAGCCGGGGCCTTCGTGATCCTCGGCTCGGCCACTCCCGATCTCGAGAGCGTGCGCAACGCACGCGATGGCCGCTACCAGCTGGTCGAATTGCATGACCGCCCGGTGGGGGAGGTGCCGGCGGTGGAGATCGTCGACATGCGCGAAGAGAGGTCGGGGGACGGATTCTCGGACAAGCTCCTGCAAAGTCTCGAACGCACGCTGGCGGGCGGACGGCAGGCCATCCTCTACTACAACCGGCGCGGCTTCGCCCGGGTGCTGCAATGTTCGGCCTGCGGCGGGGCCGTTCCCTGTCCCCACTGCGACATCGGCTTGACGGTGCATCTGCGTCCGCGCCGCCTGCTCTGCCACTACTGCGGCCACTCCCGACCGGCACCCGAGATCTGTCCCGAATGCGGGGCGGCGGAATTCCTGCCGGCCGGCGGCGGCACCGAGAAGCTTGAACTGGCCCTGACGGCTCATTTCCCTTGCGCGAGAATCCTGCGCCTGGATCAGGACACGACCCGCCGCCGCGGCAGCCACGCCCGCATCCTGACCGCCTTCGCGAGCGGCGAAGCGGACATACTCGTCGGCACGCAGATGGTGGCCAAGGGGCACCATTTTCCGGGCGTCGACCTGGTGGGCGTGCTCGCGGCCGACGATGGCGTCTCGCTGCCCGACTTCCGCGCGCACGAGCGTTCCTTCCAGCTCCTGACCCAGGTGGCCGGGCGCACCGGACGCGACGGGGCCGGGTCGGTCATCTTCCAGACCTGGCAGCCCGATCATCACGTGCTGCGCCACGCCGCCGCCCAGGACGCCCTGGCCTTCGCGACCGAGGAACTGGCGGTCCGCGCCGAGGTGGGCTATCCGCCCTACCGCCGCATGCTCCGCCTGGCGCTGGTCAGCCGCCGGCTCGGCGAGGTCTCGGCAGCCGCGGCGACGCTGGCCGACCTGATCAGGGCCGGCCTGCGCAACCCCGCGGTGGAGGTGCTGGGTCCCGCGCCCGCCGTCTTCCCGCGCCTGCACGACCGCTACCGCTACCAGCTGCTGCTCAAAGGCGGCTTGTCCACCGCGGAGAAGGCCTGGCTGGCCGACTGTGCCCGCCGTATGGGCGCGCGGACCCGGGGACTGGACGTCATGCTGGACGTGGATCCGGTGGGCATGTGGTAGCCGAATTATGAAAATAGCATGTCATATGATGAATGATTTGTGATGGGCCGGTTTGCCAAACCCCCTTGGGATCGAGTATAATTATACATCGTGGCCCGGAGAAGGCTCGCTCCCGCTCTGCCGCCGCACGTGACGCACCCCGCCAAACACGAGCAGACCCAGCGAAAGGATCGGGATGCATACGTTTTCGCGTACGACTGCACCCTCGCGGATCATCCGTTGCGCCGTCCCGCTACTGGCCGGCCTCATTCTCGTCACCGCGACGCCCGCCCTGGCGGACTGGGTGGCCGACGACACCTTCATCAACAGCCGCACGCCCGAGGAGAGGGCCAACCTCTTCGGTTTCAAGCAGTCGCCCGATTTCGAGCGCGAGTACGCGGAAAGGCTCCGCACCTTAGACGAAAAGCAGGAACTGCCCGAGTTCTTCAGCTGGGCGACACAGGGCGGCTTGACGATCGCCAAGGACCAGGGGGGGTGCGGATCCTGCTGGGCCTTCGCCGGGATCGGCCAGATCGAAGCCCACATGAAGATCTTCTACGGCCAGGAGCTGGATCTCTCCGAGCAGCAGACGATCGACTGCAATCCCTACGGCGCCGATTGCGACGGCGGCTGGGCCTCTGCGGTCTACAACGTGGCCATGACCTACGGTCTGACGCGCGAGGCCGCGCTTCCCTACAACGCCTCCTCCACGGCACCCTGCACGCAGAGCGCCTACCTGCCTTTCGCCTTCGTCGACAGCTGGTACTACGTGTCCACCACCGTCACCCAGATCAAGACGGCCCTGCTGGACGGGCCCGTCTGTTCCTCGATGGATGCGGACGAACCGTTTCCCAGCTACACGGAGGGTTGCTACAACGAGCCCGGCGGACCCTGGACCAATCACCTCGTCCTGATCGTCGGCTGGGACGATCGCGGCTGTGGCGGTACCGGAGCCTGGATCTGCAAGAACTCGTGGGGCACGGACTTCGGCGACGGCGGGCTCTTCAGCATCGGGTTCGGCGCGTCCCTCATCGGCACCAACGTCACCCAGATCCAGCTCGTGGTCCCGCCGGTCGACGTGGTCCTGCTGGGTCCCGACCCGGAAGTCGATTATTTCGCCGAAGAGTCGCTGGAAATCGAATGGCTCACGACGGATGCTCCCTGCGACTACGTCGACATCTGGGTCGGCGAACACGGCGTCTTCGACACCAGGATCGCCGAGAGCACTCCCAACGACGGCTCCTTCATGTGGACGATCCCCAACGTCACCACGGACCAGCTGCGCATCTGCGTCGTGGCCGATGGGGACACACGCAACGGTTTCGACATCTCCGATTACTACACGGTGATCGGCCACAAGACGGTCTACGTATCCGCCCTGGGCAGCAACACCCCGCCATACATCTCGCCGGCCACCGCCGCCCATACGATCACCGACGCAGTCACGGCCTGCACCGGGCGCGACACCATACTGGTGGCCACGGGCGACTACACCGGGACGGTCGGCATCAGCGGTTCCGTCTGGGTGATCGGCGGCTGGGACGATTCCTTCGTCTCACGCGATTCCCAGGCCAATCCCACCCGCATCCAGTCTCCCGCGAGCGGTATGGTCTTCAGCTACTCTCCCGCGGGCTATTCCGGCGTGGTCGGCCTCGAGTTCCACGACTGCATCGGTCTGATGGGCAGCATGCCTGCCCTGGGGCGCCACGGCGGCGGCATCTACTGCAGCAACTCCTCGCCCTTGATCAAGGATTGCGTCTTCATCGACGACAGCGCGGATCCGTTCGGTGGATATGGCGTCGGCGGCGCGATCGTCGTCTACGGAGGCAGCCCGCGCATCGAGGGCTGTACCTTCACGGGCAGCCTGGCAGATCAAGGCGGCGCCGTGGCGATGTTCGCTCCCGTTGCGGCAGAGATCAGCGACAGCGAATTCCTGGCCAACGACTGCACCGAGAGCGCCAGCGGCCAGGAGGGCGCCGCGCTCTACGTGCTGGGCGGCTCCGCCACCCTTTCCGGAAATCATTTCGAGGGCAACGACACCACCTTCCACGGCGGAGCGGTCTACGCGGAGAACGCGGACCTTACGCTCTCGGACAACGATTTCGTCGGGAACCAGGCCGAGGCCAGGGGCGGGGCGGTTGCGATCCAGGGCGGTTCCCTGCTCGTCCAGGGCGGCTCCTTCGTCGGCAACGCGTCCGTGACGACCATGGGCGGCGGCGTGCACGCCTTCGGGGCCGACGTAGTGATGCGGAATGTCCTGGTCAGCGGGAACGTAGGGCCGTCCCTCGGCGCCGGCGTGTTCCTGGACTCGACCGGCGCGGTCGAGCTGGAGAACTGCGCTTTCGTGGACAACGTGTCTTCCGCCGCGAACATGGGCGCCGTGGGCATCCTCATCGGCGATTCCTTCCTCTTCCGCAACAACGTCGTGGCGGACAACCAGGGCGGCGGCATCGGCGGCGTCGTCACCACCCTGAACCTGGACTACAACCTGATCTGGAACAACGGCGTGGACTACTTGTTGTTCACGCCCGGTATCCATGATATCAGCGTCGAACCGCTCTATGTCGATGCCGGGGGCGGCGACTACGGATTGGCCCTGCATTCGCCGGGCCTGGACCGGGGCGATCCCGACGCGGCTTGCAACGACGTGGACGCCTCGCGCAACGACATGGGAGTCTGCGGCGGCCCGGCCGCCGTCACCTCCGCACCCGCGGCGATCCAGGGCGCCCAGTTGACAGATCTTGGCGACGGCCGGCTGGAAGTGGGCTGGGATCTGAACACCGAACCCGACATCCATCGTTATGTCGTCTACAACTCGACGGACGACCCGTTCGTGCCGTCGCCCGGACTCGTGGTCGCGGACGTGCTGCATCCGGTCCAGAGCTGGATCGACGACACCCCGTCGGGAGGCTACTACCTGGTCGTGGCCGTGGATGCGACCGGTCACGTGGGCGGCTACTCGGAGCAGGTCGGCGGCGCCACGCCGGTCGCCGGCGATCCGGTGCCCAGGGCCCTGGCCGTGACCCGCGTCACGCCCAACCCGTTCAACCCGCGCACCACGGTCGCCTTCGACGTGCCGCGCAGCGGTCCCATCGACGTGTTCATTCACGACATGCGCGGCCGCGTGGTGCGCCGTCTCGTGGACGGGGAACTGGATGCGGGACGCCACGAGGTGGTCTGGAACGGCCGCGACGATGCGGGCGCTCCGGTCGCGTCGGGTGTCTATCTGGTCCGCGTCGGCGATGGTTCCCGCACCGCCTCCGCGAAGCTGATGCTGGCCAAGTGATCGTGTGGACCGGCACCCGTCCGCGCGCGTCGCGCTCCGTGCGGGACACGCGCGCTGACGGGTGCCGGCCGCGCTCTCACCCGGCCAGGGCGGCCAGGGCGTCGTCCAGATCGACCGGCTGATCCAGGACGACCCGGCCGAGTCGCGCGGGCAGCACCCAGCGCACCGATCCCTCGCGCATCTTCTTGTCCCGTATCACCAGCCTGGCCACGTCCGCACGGGGCGGCGGCGCGGCCGTCACCGGCAATCCGCACGCGGACAGCAGGGCCACGATCCGCGCGGCGCATCTCGCCGTGCAGCGTCCGCGCGCGGCGGCTAGGCGCACGGCGACGGCCATGCCCAGGGCCACGGCTTC
>JAHIYU010000118.1 GCA_018814885.1 bacterium
ACAGCTCGCGCTCGCAGGCGGCGCCGGCGCCGACGGCGAGCTCTCCTCGCGCCACCAGGACCGCGGCCTGCCCGGCCCCGGCGGGAATCTCGAAATCGTCGCGCACCTCGACGGTCTCGGCCTTGGACAACACGACTTCGTGGCTGCCGGGCGCGACGCCGTCGACGTCAAGGGCGCCCGCGAGCAGGCCGCGGGCCGAGCGGCCGAAGAAGCGGGGATCCTTGGTGTACCCGGTATTCACGGACAGAGGATAGCGGTCGCGTGGCCAGTAGACCTCGATCAATCCCGGCACGAAGGGCAGCAGGATCAACAGGGCGAAGGTCAGCAACAGGAGCGTCGCCGCGCCCGGCCGCGAAGCATCGGCATAGGGCGGAATCTCTTGCAGGGACGGATCCGGCGTCAGCGGCCCCGTCGCGTCGACGTCGTCGCCGGGTTGCGCATGGGCGATGCCCCACGGCCCGAGTACCATCAGGGCCAACGCCATCAGCAGCGGCAGGACATGCGTCCGGCGCCCGCTCACGCCCTCTCCTCCCGCCGGAACCGGCTGGTCTTCTCCCATTCGGCGCGCCGCCGCAGGAAGCGGTCGGCCACGGCCTGGAAGAAGCCCGCCGTGATCGTCCAGATGTTCAGCAGGAAGTAGAACATCAGGAAAGGCAACAGGCGGATGCGATGCGTGACGCCGTCCAGGAGACTGGCCGTGGCGATCTGGTAGAAGGGGGCGAAGTTGCCGAAGGCGCTGTAGGTCGCCACGAAGAGGAAGACGAGCACGCTGTCCAGGATCTGCATCTCGCCCATGAAGAACAGGATCACCGAATCGATGATGCCGGTGAACAGGAAGACCGGCAGCAGGTAGATCAGCAGCAGCAGCAGGCCGTCGAGCTTCTCGGCGCGGGTCAGGAACCGGGAGCGGATCACGGACCCGATATGCTTGAACATGGTGTAGTTGTGCCCGCGGGACCAGCGGCGGATCTGGCGCGACCGCACGAGCCAGGTTTCGGGCACCTCTTCGTAGCATTCCACCTTGTTGGCATAGGCGACCTTCCAGCCGCCGATGTAGAGACGGTAGGTCAGATCGGTATCCTCGGCCAGGACCCGCGGGTCGAAGCCGCCGAAGCTCAGGGCCAGGTCGCGGCGGAAACCGCCCACGGTGCCCCCGTACTGCGGCATCAGATGCAGGTTGTGGCGCGCCTGCTGGTCGACCTGGTAGCCGCCGCTGCGCTCGAGGTCCAGCAGCCTGGTCAGGAGGTTGGAGCGGGTGTTCACGGGCACGACGCGGCCCATCACGGCACCCACCTCGGGATCCTTGAAAGAGATGCTCAGATCCCGCAGACAGCCCCGGCCGGGCAGGTAATCGGCGTCGAAGACGATGATGATCTCGCCGGCGGCGACCAGCAGGGCGTCGTTCAGGGCCGCCGGCTTGCCCCGCAGGCCCTCGTGCCTGTGCAGGGGCCTGATCACCGCGTGCGCGGCGGCCAGCTCGTCCAGGATCTCGCCGGTGCCGTCGTCCGAGTGGTCGTCGATGGGGATGATCTCCAGCAGCCCGCGCGGGTACTCGCAGCGCAGGATGGTCTCGAGGGACTGCCGCGCGACCCGCTCCTCGTTGTGCATGGGCACCAGCACGGAGATCCGCGGCAGATCGTCGTCGACGATGTCGTGGTAGCTGAGGCGCTGGTTTCCGGTCAGACGGTTGACGGTGAACAGGTAGTGGCGCACGGCGTAGACCGCCATGATCAGCACGACCAGGACCACGTACAGCTTGAGGATCAGAACGACCATCGCCAGATCTCCGGTTTGTTCCCCAGGCGCAGGGCTACGATGTTCACGTAGATGGCGTAGATGGCCACCAGATAGACGAAATCGATCAGGGGCCCCAGGGCGAAGAACATCGCCGCCATGTGCAGGACCGTGATCGCGTTCAGCAGGTACAGGAACGCGGCGTAGCGCACGGCGCCGAAGACCGCGGCGTAGCAGACCGTCAACAGGATGACCAGGAACTTCTCCGGCGTCCTCGCGGGGATCGGCGCGAGGACCACCCCCATCACGACCGGCAACAGCAGCCACATGCCGAACTGCGTGCCCATGTACAGCAGCGAGAAGTCGAGCACATCGTAGGGGAACAGGTGCGGCGCGACGACGAAGAACGCCGCGGACGCCGTGTTCAACAGGGCCAGGAACACGATGTAGACGCTGATGGCCTTGGGCACGCGACGCAGCCGCGGCAGCAGCACGACCAGCAGGACGCTGATCACGAACGCCGCCAGGGCGAAGCGGCGCGAGGGGAAGACGCCGTCGGCGTCGAGCACGGGCATGTGCGTGACCCAGGTGGGCAAGAACGTCCAGGTCGTCACGGTGGCGGGTATGCCGCACCAGGCCAGGATCCTCGCGACGACACCCACGAAGCGCCCCAGGATCGGTTCGTGCCAGTACGCGATGCACGCGTCCAGCCCGGCCACGAGCAGGAACAGCAAGGCGGCAGATCCGCGTCGGATGGGGGCGAGCTTCTTGTAGGCTCGATGGTAGTGGATACGATCCTTCATGGTTCCGATCTGGGATAACGGGCGTCGCGACCGGGATGGAACCGGGAGATCGTACCACCAGACGGCCCCCGCTGGCTAGCCGTCACGGCCATCGGCCTGCAGGGCGCTCACGCGGACCCTGCGGCGTCGCGGTCCATCGAACTCGCAGAACCAGATGGTCTGCCAGGTGCCCAGCGCCAGACGGCCAGAGACGACCGGCACGACCTGATCGCAGCCGAAGAGGCTGGATTTGACGTGCGCCGCGGCGTTGCCCTCTGCGTGCCGGTAATCCGCCGTCCAGGGGACCATGCGGTCCAGGGCGTCGGCCAGGTCGCGCACCACGTCCGGATCGGCCCCCTCGTTGACGGTCACCGCGGCGGTGGTGTGCGGCACCCACACCAGCAGCGCGCCGTCGGCCATGCCCAGATCCGAAGCGGAAGCCTGGACCCGGGCCGTGATGTCCACGAAATCCGTCCGTCCCCCGGTCTTCACCTCGAACTCGATCATGACCATCCTTGCCGGCGGGGAACACTGCATCCCACCTCTCCGCCCGTTGCGCAGCCGGGCGGAGAGGTGGGATGCAGTATCCCCCACCTACGCCTACAAGTCAAAGTACATCGTGAACTCGTAGGGATGCGGGCGGCGGTTGATGGCCTGGATCTCGTCCCGCTTGATCTCGAGCCAGCGCCTGATCAGAACCTGGGGAAAGACCCCGTTGCGCAGCAAGAATTCGTGGTCCAGCTCCAGGGCGTCCAGGGCGTCGTCCAGCGAGCGGGGCAGGAACTGCACCTCGCCGCGGGCGTCCGCCGAGGGCGCGTCCTCGGGATGATAGTCCTCGGCCTCGGGGTCGATCTTGTTGACGATGCCGTCGATGCCCGCCATCAGGACCGCCGACGCCGCCAGATAGGGATTGCAGGTGAAGTCCGGCGGCCGGTATTCGATGCGCCGGTGGGCGGGATCCGCGACATAGCTGGGGATGCGGATGGCCGCGCCGCGGTTGCTGCGCCCGTAGGTGATGGCCGTGGGGGCCTCGAAACCCGGCACCAGGCGCTTGAAGGAGTTGGTGCTGGGATTTGTCAGGGCGCAGAGGGCGGGGCTGTGCTTCAGCACGCCGCCGATGTAGTGCAGCGCGGTCCGGCTCAGTCCCGCGTAGCCCTCGGGGTCCTCGAAGAGGTTGCCGCCGTCGCGTCCGAGCAGGAGCTGGTGCAGGTGCCAGCCGCTGCCGGCGTTGTCCAGGAGCGGCTTGGGCATGAAGGTCACCTTCAGGCCGTGCCTGTCGGCCAGGTTGAACAGGATGTACTTGGTGAGCACGGCGTTGTCGGTCATGGTCGGCAGGTCCGTGAACCAGCCCTCTATCTCCTGCTGCGCCTTGTCGCCCACCTCGTGGTGGTGATAGCGCACCTCGATGTTGAAATCGCGCATCAGGGCGCAGGCCTCGTCGCGGAAGTCGTCGTACTGGTCGTGCGGGTTGCAGGCGTGGTAGGCGTTCTGGAAGAACTGCTCTTTGCTGGTCATGACGTAGCTGGATCGCGTGACGTCCGACTCGTACTGGGTGTCCTCGAAGATGTGGAACTCGTACTCGGGGATCCAGCGCGAGGACTCCGCGATGCCCAGGTCGCGCAGGGCCTGCTCGGCGCGACGGACGATCGTGCGCCCGTCCTGGGCGAAGGGCGTGCGCTCGGCGTCCACGTGCTTGACCTCGGCGAACATGGTCAGCGCGGGCCGGTCGCGGAACGGGTCGGGGTGGGCCGTGGACAGGTCCGGTATGAGCACCATGTCGCTGTTCTCGACCTTCAGGAAGCCGTAGCTGGAACCGTCGAAGCCGATACCCTCCCGCATGGTTTCCTGGGTGAAGCGCTCGAAGGGAAAGGAGATGTGGTGCAGTCGGCCGACGAGGTCGAGCACCTTGAGGTCTATGAACTCCACGCTGCGCGCGATGGCATCGTTGCGCACCGCGGCAAAGGTTTCGCTGGACATGTCCGTTCCCCTTGGCTCCCAGGTGATGTTGAACCCGCGTCGTCAAATATGTCAATCATCCTGCTAGGGCGAAAGGGAAGAAAACGGGGTACCATGGCGGGGCCGGATCCGCCCGGCGATCCGGCCCCCGCTCGCCACGACGTGGATTCCGGCTCCGGAGGATGACGTCCTTGTCAGACGAAACGGTCACCATCTTCTTCGAGGGCAAGCCCCTGCCCTGTCGCGCCGGCCTGAGCGTGGGCGCGGCCCTGTGGGAGCACGGGATCAAGGTCCTCTCGCACAGCCACAAGTTCGGCCGGCCGCGCGGTCTCGTCTGCGCCCGCGGCCAGTGCATGAGCTGCCTGATGCGGATCGACGGGGAACCCAACGTCCGTTCCTGCCAGACGCCGGTGCGCCAAGGACAGGTCGTCAACCGCCAGGACGCCGGCTCCTGCTTCGCCCCCGCCATGCACAAGGCTCTCGACGCCGGCGGCCACCTCCTGCCGGTCGGCTTCCATTTCAAGTGGTTCACCAGACCCGCGTTTCTGCGGCGCGCCTTCCTGGATGGTTTGAGGCCCGTGACCGGGGTCGGCAAGCTGCCCGACCGGGCGGTCTGGTCTGCCGCCCGCGGTGGACCGCCGGCGCACGACCACGGTGTCCTCGAGACCGTGGTGATCGGCGCCGGCGCGGCCGGCATGCGCGCCGCCCTGGCGGCCCCGGGGCGCACGCTCCTGCTCGACGACCTCCCCGCCTG
>JAHIYU010000119.1 GCA_018814885.1 bacterium
CCGCCGCCACGCCGGCCCAGGCCGGGCGCGAGGGTGCGGGAACCCGCACGCTGTCGAGCAACCGCCAGACCGCCTCGCTCTCGGCCAGGGCGCCGGCGCAGGCGGGGCACAGATCGCAATGCGCGCGTACCGCAGCGCGCCCGGCTTCGCCGAGCCGGCCGTCGAGATAGGCGGGGATCAGATCGTTCACGTGCTTCATCGGTCATCTCCCATCCCGGGTACGAGCGTCTTGCGCAATCCCTCCAGCGCCCTGATCAGCAGGGACTCGACCGCGCCCTCGGTGGTCGCCATCGTCGCGGCGATCTCCTGCTGGCTCATCCCGTGGTACTTGCGCAGGACCAGGGCCTGCCTCTGCCGCGCTGGCAACCTGGCCAGGGCTTCGCGGACCCGGCGGCCGGTCTCGTCCTCGCTCACCAGTTCGTCCGGTCCGGGAGTCGCGGACGGCCGCTCGTGCAGGTCCGGATCGTAGCGTATCCAGCCGACGATCCTGCGGCGCCGCGCCCAGCTCCGCGCCAGGTTGCCCGAGATCCTGAACAGCCAGCTCTGGAAACGGCCCTCCGGCCGGTACCCGGAGGCGTTGGCGTGGATCTTGACGAAGGTGTCCTGGGTCAAGTCCTCCGCCTCTTCGCGCGAGCCGGTCATGCGCCAGAGGAAGGCCTGAACCGGCCTTTCCCATCGCTCGACGAGGAGACGGAAAGCCGCCTCCTCGCCCGCCGCGACCCGCGTCATCAGCTCGTCGTCGTGCACCTGTGACCACACCTCTGGCAAGCGTCATGCCGACGGCAGCCCTCTAGCCCCGTCCGCGGCCCGCGCCGCCGGACGTGCGCCCCCTCGGCCCGGATCCGTCACAGTCTCCCGGATGACCGGAGCCAGGACCGTGCGGCGCTCCCAGGCCGGGACCGTGGCCGCGGCCGCCGCGTCCCCTGCCCCCGGCGCCCCGCATGGCGATCAGCCGGTCGCGCTGTTCGTCGGTCAGCTGGGCACGGACCTCGAGACGGGTTTGCAGGCGTCGGACCTGCTGCTCGGTCCGCAGTTCGCCGATCCTGCGCACCAGCTTCTCCGCCCCGTCGGAATCGGGCTCGTCCTGCAGCATCAGGCCCTCGAGTTCGTTCTGCAGGCGGATGATCTGCTTGCGGGTCTCGAGACCGGCCTCGCGGCCCTTCTCGCGGATCCCGTCGATGGCCTCTTGCTGCGCCCCGGTCAGGTCGAGCCTGTCGCAGAGGCGTCCCGGCAGGGGGCCAGGCCCGTCCGCCAAGCACCGATCGGCGGCGCCGCGGGCACCGGGCTGCGCGAAGGCGAGGGAAGCGGTGGCCAGCAACAGGGCCATGGCAAGGAGTGTGATGCAACGTGTCTTCATGAGCTCGTCTCCTGGTGGAAGTGAATGCCGTGTTCGCGATTCACACCCCTCAACGCGTCCCGCCGCGGTTTCCTGTGCCGACCTCGACAGAAATAATCAATCTTCCAGCAGGGCCTCGATCCGCTCCAGGTTGGTCCGCAGACGCGCGTCGTCCGGAATGCGCTGCAGACCCTCGCGGAAGACCGCGCGCGCCTCCTCGAATCGTCCCTGGCGGGCGAGGGTGATGCCCAGGTCGAGGGGACCGCGCGGATCGCCGGGAGCGGCGCGCACGAGGTCCCCCGCAACTTTTTCGGCCTCGTCGATTCGCCCCGCCGCCATCAGGGCCACGACCAAGTTGTGCATCGTGTCGGCGTCGCCGGGACGGTCGCGCAGCCGTTCCTCCAGCAACGGCAGGGCCTCCCCCGCGCGCCCCGCCTCCAGGAGCAGCGCGATCAGGTCGCGCCGCACGTCGTCGGCGGGATCGGCGTGCGCGAGACCGGCGCGCAGGGCGTCCACCGCGTCATCGATCCGATCGGTTTTCCTGCGCAGGCGTGCCAGGGCTCGATACGGCTCCGGGTGTTCCGGGTCGACCGCGGACGCTTCCGCGTAGAGCGTCGCCGCCCTGTCGAGGGACGACGGCACCGCGGCGGCCAGAAGTTCCCAGCGAACGCCTTCATTGAGCAGGCCGGCGGCCTCGAGTCTCGACGAGGCGTCGCCGAGTCCCCAGGGCAGGACTGCCAACACGGCCGCGACGATCGCGACGACGCCGACCAGGCGCCGCCGGCCGCGGCGCGACGACAGATCGGCCGCGGCCGCGGCGCCGAGCAGCGCCAGGACGGGAACGAGTACGAGACGGTAGCGCGTCACCACGAAGAAGACGCTCTGGGCGGCGACCAGGAGCAACAGGGCCGCGGCCCAGGGCCGCAGGCGGGCGTCCCGGAAGCCGACCAGGAGCAGACCCAGCAGGCCGCCCGCGGCCAGCATCCCGTAGGGCACCGCCAGTAGCCTCAACAGGGGCGCTTCCCTGGCCCACGAGCCCAGCTGCGAGACCTGGGAGAACTCGACGGCGACCAGGTGCAGCCGGACCTTCCGGAGCCACAAGCCCAGGGCGCGCGCGGGATCCGAGGCGATGCTCCGCCAGGCCATCCGCGCCCAGGCCCGGTCCGCCGCGGCGGCGCCTGGCACGGCGATCCGGAGCTTCTCGGTCAGCAGCCGTGCGCCGGAGGGATCCTCGCGCATGTCGAAGCCGCGCAGGGACAGGAAGAAGCCGTTGGCCGCGGGACCGTTGCCGATGTACAGGTTGACGCCTCCGTTGAGGCTCGGTCCGACCGGACGTCCGGACCGGAGCGAGTTGAAGAGAACCGCAGGCAGCAGCAGCAACGCGACCGCCAGGACCGCCGGCGCCGCCCGTCGCCACGGCCCGACCGACGGCCTCTGCTCGCCCTCGCCGCGCACGAGGGATAGGATCGAATGACTTGTTTTTGGTTTCAGCCGACTGCTGATCGCTGACCGCTGAAAGCTCCATGCGTAAATTGGTTGTTTCCGGATGGACACTATTCAGCGGACTGCTGACCAATTTCCTGTTCCACACTGAGGTTATGCAAA
>JAHIYU010000120.1 GCA_018814885.1 bacterium
CCGGGGCGCAGCGCCGGGCCGTCGGGCAGAGCCGGCCAGCCGCCGTCCGCCTCGTACGCGCGGTAGCGCGCGAGGGATTCGCGCAGCCCGGCGTAACCCGGATCGTCCGGGCGCAACGCATCGAGCGTCTCGAACAGGAGGCGGCCGGAATCCAGCGCGGCGGCGAGGGGGGCCAGGAGGTCCGCGTCGCGCGACGGCGTCTCCCAGCGATCGTACAGCATCGCGGGATCGATCCGGGCGCCGGCGAACTGCCGGGCCAGCGTGAAGACGGCGTCGGTCAGCAGGAGGTCGCGACTGGCCAGGTCGACGGGGGATAGCCGCCGGTCGTGGAAGTGGGCCAGGGAGGTCAGGTCGTCGGCGTGGAATCCGCCGGGCTCGATCCCTTCGGCGCGGGCGGCGTCCAGATAGAACAGCACGGAATGGATCAGGGCGTGTGCCGGTTGATCTGTCGTCCAGACCGGGATCCAGTCGCGGCCCGCGTAGAATTCGGCCACGTGCGCCCGGCTCGCCAGCTCGTCGATCGACAGGCGCTCGATCAGGTGCGCGCGGATGGCGCCGATGTCGTCACCGGGGGACGACGAACCGATGATGCCGGCGATCATGACCGCGATCAGGGTTCTCATACCTGGCCATCCTTGCCTTGTACACGATGCGATGCATGATAGCATCTCCTGGCGTAGATGATTTACGATACAATTATATCATATATTGTCATATTCTGTCGTCACGATTGAGCCCATTATTGCCTTGATGCCGCCGCATTCCTGGGGAAGAATCCCCACCTGGAGGAAGATATGAGCCTGTTCGACGTCATCGCCGTGTTGCTGACCCTAGCCGCCATTTTCGGCTATCTCAACAGCCGCTTCCTGAAACTGGAGTCGTCGGTGGGGCTGCTGGTGATCAGCCTGGTCAGCTCGCTGGGTGTGATGCTGCTCTCGGCGCTGGCTCCCGACCTCGAGCTGGTGACCATCATCCGCGGCTACGTGGGCAACCTAGACCTCAACGAGGCCCTGATGCACGGCATGCTCGGTTTCCTGCTCTTCGCGGGCGCCCTGCACGCCGACCTGGACTACTTCGTGCAGAAGCGCTGGACGATCTCCCTGCTGGCCACGGTGGGCCTGCTGATCAGCACGGTCCTGGTGGCGGTGATGAGCAAGCTGGTCTTCGGTCTGCTGGGGCTGCAGGCGTCGTGGCTGGCCTGCCTGGTCTTCGGGGCGCTCATCTCGCCGACCGATCCCATCGCGGTGATGGGCACGCTCAAGACCCTGCACGCGCCCCCCTCGCTCGAGGCCAAGATCGCCGGCGAGTCCCTCTTCAACGACGGCGTGGCGGTGGTGGTCTTCACCGGCCTGGTGGCCCTGCTGCAGACCAGGATCGGCCAGGCCGGCGCCGGCCACGGCGGGTCCATGGGACCGGCGGACCTGGCCTGGTTCTTCCTGCGCGAGGCCGGCGGCGGCGCCCTGCTGGGCCTGGCCGCGGGCTGGCTCGCCTACCGCATGATGCTGACGATCGACGACTACAAGGTGGAGGTGCTGGTGACCCTGGCCCTGGTGATGGGCAGCTACAGCCTGGCCTGGGCGCTGCACATCTCCGGCCCCATCGCGGTGGTCACGGCCGGGCTGCTGATCGGCAACCGCGGCCGCGCCTTCGCCATGAGCGACGAGGTCGCGGATTATCTCGAAAAGTTCTGGGAGCTGCTGGACGAGATGCTCAACGCCGTGCTCTTCCTGCTGATCGGCGTCGAGGTGCTGGTGATGGCCTTCCACCGCGCGAGCGCCCTGGCCGGCCTGATCTCCATCTTCGTGGTGCTGTTGGCCCGGCTGATCAGCGTCAGCATACCCATCACGCTGCTGCGCTGGCGGACCGAGTTCTCCCAGGGCGTGGTGCGCATCCTGACCTGGGCGGGCCTGCGCGGCGGCATCTCGGTGGCGCTGGCCCTGTCGCTGCCCCCCATCGCGGAGAAGCCCCTGCTGTTGACCTGCACCTACATGGTGGTGCTGTTCTCGATCCTGGTGCAGGGGATGACCATCAAGAAGGTGTTGCGGCGGTATATCTGATCCGGCTGTGCCCTTGAGACCGTGTCTGCTCTCCGCGGATGATGGGGCTTTATCCCTCATCGGGATGAACAGACACGGTCCCGAAGGCACAACCATCTGATTCCGGTCTGGCAGATCTGGTGATCGGGGTGTATGTCACCATGCTGGCTATATTTAGCCAACATAAACAACATTGGCTGTATCAAGCCAAGAATCACCTGTTGACAGGGGCATGAAATTGGCTATGATTTACCAATCATGAGCATGTTGGCTGATAATGGTCGATTTTATCTGGCGGTCTACGGGGACATCAAGCATTCGCGCTTGATCGACGACCGGGATCTGGCCCAGCGCGCCTTTCTGGGTGTCATCGACGCGGTCAACGCGGATTTCCGCCGGGATCTCGCCGTGCCCTTCTCCATCGCGAAGGGGGATGAGTTCCAGGGACTGCTGGCCGCGCCGGAGTACGCGCTGGCGATCATCGATGCCTTCGATTCCCGGTCCGACCATTTCACTTTCCGCTACGGATTGGGCTGGGGCACGATCGAGACCGCCTTCAGGTCCAGGACCACGGAGATGGACGGGACCTGCTTCCACAACGCCTACGGCGCCCTGGTGCGCGGCAAGAAGGAAGACCGCTGGGCGACATGTTCGGGTGCTCCCGACGCGCACGAGCGCGTCATCAACGGAATGCTCGGTTTGATCCAGGTGATCAGGGACGGGTGGACCGCGCGACAGAGGACGGCCGTCACCGAGCGCCGCCGCATGCCCACCCTTACCGCGACTTCCGAGGGGATGGGCATCGACAAATCGACCCTGAGCAAGATGCTGAAGGCCGCGAATTATTCGCAGCTGCTGGCAGCGGAGGAGGCGATGAAGATACTCCTGCGCGACTATCTCGTCCGACCGACGGGAGGCGACGGGACATGAATCTCTCCCTGGTCTTCGCCGTGCTGCTGCTCTCCGGCCACCTCGTCGGCGAGTTTCTGGTGCAGACCACGCGGGTCGCCGAGGGCAAGCGCCGGCCGAAGGCGCTGTCGATCCACGCGGTCGGCCTGTACGCGTCCCACTGGCTCCTGCTCTATCCCTTCTGGAGCGCGAAGCTGGCGCTGGGTCTGTCCGTTCTCACCCTGATCCACCTGCTGGTCGATTTCCTCAGGGCGCACCGGCCGCCGACCCTCGGGCTGTTCTTCGCGGACCAGGTGCTGCACCTGGTCTTTCTCAGGCTGTTCTGGATGTGGTATGTCCCCGACGCCGGTCCGCTCCTGCGCGCCGGTTTCACCCCCGGCGGGGCTGCGACCTTCACGAAGATCGCCCTGCTGGCCGGGGTGGTCGGACTGAACCTGCGCGGCGGCGACACGATCGTCCGGTTGCTGCTCGCGCGTTTCTCGTCGATCAGGGACAAACTGCAGGACGCCGCCGAGGACATGGCGCGCACGGGCACCCTGATCGGCATGCTCGAGCGCCTGCTCCTGCTCGTGATGGTGCTGCTGTCCCAGTGGGGGGCCGTCGGTTTCATCCTGACGGCCAAGTCGGTCGCGCGCTTCGACAGGCTCAAGAAGCAGGGGTTCTCCGACTACTACATGATCGGCACGCTGGCCAGCCTGCTGGTAGCCGTGCTCTCGGGACTGGCGGCGCATTACGTGCTGGCCTATCTGTCGTGAATGGCCTTTCCGGAGGACAAGGAAGCGATCGACGGATGCGGCCCGCGGATGCCGGGGCGCCGCGGCGCGCCCATCCCCGTCGACGAGGACGGCTTCATGGCCGATCCCGCCGCCTGGACGCGCGAGCTGGCGGCCGCTCTCGCCGCCGCCGACGGCGTGACGGCGCTGACCGCCGATCACTGGCGGGTGATGGATTTCGTGCGCGATCACTGGCTGGATCGCGGCGTGGCGCCCATGATCCGCGTGCTCTGCCGCGAGACCGGCTTCTCGTTGCGGGACATCTACGCGCTGTTTCCCGGCGGTCCCGCCCACGGCGCCTGCAGGTACGCCGGACTGCCCCGGCCGGACGGGTGCGTGTGACCCCCTTGCCAACGCACCCCGGTTTGACCGATGATATAGGTGTCCGCGGCCTTCGCCCGTCTTCACCCCTCTTCAACCCCAGCCGGAGGAGGGACATGCGTGTACGCCGTTCCGTCCGCCTCCCTCTCGTCCTGATGATCGGCCTGAGCGGTCTGTTCGGCTGCGGCTCCGCCGCGAGCGAGGATCCCGCCGCCGCCCGCGCGCGCATGATGCGCGAGGTCGACGCCGACGTGGCGCGCAGTCCAGAGGTGCTCGGCCGTTCGCATCTCTCCGCCGAGGTCCGGGACGCCATGCTCAAGGTGCCGCGCCACGAGTTCGTGCCGTCCGAGATGCGCCGCTGGGCCCACGACAACCGCCCGCTGCCCATCGGCAGCGGCCAGACCATCAGCCAGCCCACCGTCGTGGCCATGATGAGCGACCTGATCGCCGCCGGACCCGGCGACACGGTGCTCGAGGTAGGCACCGGCAGCGGCTACCAGGCGGCGGTGCTGTCGGAGTTCTGCGCCCACGTGCACACCATCGAGATCGTGCCCGAGCTGGCCCGTTCCGCGCGCAAGCGGCTCGCCGCCCTCGGCTACGACAACGTGACCGTCTACGAGGGGGACGGATACCTCGGCGTGCCGGAGCACGCGCCCTACGCCGGCATCATCGTCACCGCCGCGCCGGACCACCTGCCGCCGGCCCTGGTCGAGCAGCTCGCGCCCGGCAGGCGCCTGGTGATCCCCGTCGGCCGGCAGGGCTGGGTGCAGGAGCTGACCGTGGTGGAGAAGTCCGGCGACGGCCGGGTGACCCGCCGCGAGGTGCTGCCGGTGCGGTTCGTGCCCTTGACGCGCGAGGATGAATAACCTGGATTCGATCCCTGCCGAGGCTTATCCTGAGCCCCGCGCGGGGCCGCGTTCGGCGGCCCCCCTCGCCATGTCGCGAACTGCGACCGCGCTCGCCGCGGCTCGCTCCGGTGCATCCTATGGCCGCTGACCTCCGCAAGACCCTGCGCGCCCTGACACCGGACGACAAGGGGCCGCTCTCCCAGCTGGTGCGCCGCCATCGCCTGCTCTTCTTCGTGCTCTTCTTCGGCGCGATCGCGGCGCTGTCGGTGACGGTCTCGTTCTTGGCCCGCTTCGAGTGGTCTTGGCTCAAGCGCGTGCCCCACTGGCCCGAGTGGTGGCGGACGATGCTCGTGGTCGCGGTGCCGGTGAGGCTGGTGGTGTTCTACGCCTTCGGCCTGCACCGCGTGTCGTGGCGGTTCGCCGGGCTGCGCGACATGGCGCCGCTGGTCTACGCCACGCTGGTGGGCTCGGCTATCGACGCGGTGGCGCTGATGTGGTCGCACCAGGGCGCGTTCCCGCGCTCGGTGCTGATCGTCGATACCGTCGTGTGCCTGGCGCTGACGGGCATCGGCCGCTACGCCTACCGCATCCTCGATTTCCTGTCGCGGCAGGTGAGTCCCGGGCCGCAGACGCGCGTGGTGATCGTGGGCGCCGGCTCGGCCGCGAACCTGGTGCTCGAGGCCATGATGACGCCGCGCCTGAACGCCTACAAGCCCGTCGCCCTGGTGGACGACGATCCGCTCAAGCACGGCATCACCATCCACGGCGTACCCGTCACCTGCCCCATCGACCGCATCGGCGAGGTGGCGCGCAAGCACCGCGCCGAGGCGATCATCCTGGCCCTGCCCTCGGCCGCCACGTCCCAGCTCTACCGCATCCTCAAGCTGAGCCGCGGCACCGGTCTGCCCCTGAAGACGACGCCCGACATCTGGCAGATCCTGCAGAGCAGCGAGGCGGTCACGCGCATCCAGGACTTCAGCCTGGACGACCTGCTCACGCGCCGCGTCGTGCGCACCGACGTGCCCGAGATCCGCGCCCTGGTCAAGGGGGCCGCGGTGCTGGTCACCGGCGCCGCCGGCAGCATAGGCTCGGAGCTGTGCCGCCAGATCATCGACCAGGGGGCCGCGCGGCTGCTCTGCCTGGACAGGGACGAGAACGGACTGTTCCGCCTCGAGCAGGAACTGCGCTCGCGATGTCCCGGCGCGGACATGGCCTTCTTCCTGGGCGACATCAAGGACGAGCCGCGGATGGAGGCGCTCTTCTCGCGCTACGGGCCCGCCCTGGTCTTCCACGCGGCGGCCTACAAGCACGTGCCCATCCTGCAGTTCCATCCCACCGAGGCCATCCGCAACAACGTGGGCGGCACGCGCAACATGGCGCGGCTGGCCCAGCGCTACGGCGTCGACCGCTTCGTGATGATCTCCACCGACAAGGCCGTGCGGCCCACCAGCATCATGGGCGCCACCAAGCAGGTCGCCGAGCGCGTGATCCGCGTCCAGGGCGAGCTGGAGCCCGACGGCACGCGCTTCTCGACGATCCGCTTCGGCAACGTGCTCGGCTCGGCAGGCAGCGTCGTGGAACTGTTCTTGAAGCAGATCCGGCAGGGCGGGCCGGTGACCGTCACCGACAAGCGCATGACCCGCTACTTCATGACCATCGCCGAGGCCGTGCACCTGGTGCTCTACGCCGCGGGCCTGGGCGACGGCGACGAGGTCTTCATCCTGGACATGGGCGAACCGGTGAAGATCGACAACCTGGCGCGGCAGATGATACAGCTCGCCGGGCTCACGCCCGAGGTGGACGTGCCCATCGTCTACACCGGGCTGCGGCCGGGCGAGAAGCTCTACGAGGAACTCTGGACCCCGGACGAGGAGCCCCAGCCCACCCGCCACCCCGGCATCCGCGTGGCGCGCAGCCGGCGCGACACGGCGGGCGCCGCGGAGGTGGTCGACGCGTTGCTGGCCGCCGCCGAGGCGGGGAACATGCGGGAGTGCTGGCCCCACCTGCTCAGGCTGGCGCCGGACTTCCAGGGGGATGTGCGGGAGCGGGCGGCGCCGTCGGCTGCGGTCCGCGAGACGGAAGACTGACCCCATGACCCAGAGGGACCGGACAGCGGGAACCGGCGTGGGCGACGCGATCCTCAAGTACGCGCCGTCGCGCTTCGTGGAGCCGCTGCTCGGTTTCCTGGCCATCCCCGTGCTCACGCGCGCCCTGGGCGCGTCCACCTACGGCGACCTCTCGGTGGTGCTGCTGACCGCCGGCCTGCTGCGCACGCTCGGCTTCGACTGGATCAACAACTGCGCCTTGCGCTTCCGCACTCCCATGGGGGACGAGCTCGACCGCTTCTACAGCAACCAGCTCGTCGGCCTGATCGCCGCCTCGTGCGTGACCGCGCTGCTGGTGGCCGGCGGCGGCGACCTGCTGCCGGAGAGGGTGCGGACGGCCGTCGGCGCGCTGCTGGTCTGGACGCTGGTCGACGCCGTCGTCTCGGCCTTCGCCTACAGCGGCGAGATGGTGCTGCGGGCCGAACACCGTCCGGTGGCCTTCACGGTGTCGCGCACCCTGCAGGGCGTGTCGCGCCACGTGCTCGGCGTGGGCGGCCTGCTGCTGGTCTCCCGCGACATACCCACCTACTTCATGTTCCGCATCGGCGGCCTCGCGCTGGTGGCGCTTTGGTCGTGGACCCTGCTCGGCGCCTGGCGGCACGTGCGCTGGAAGGGGGTCTCGGTCGATGTCCTCGGGCGGTATCTGGTCTTCGGCGCCCCCCTGGCGGTGGCCCTGCTCGCCACGTCCCTGCGCGTGGCCGGCAACCGCTACGTGGTGATGTCGCTCACCGGTTCCGAGTCGACGGGACTCTTCTCGGCCGCCGTGAATATCGGCGGCGCGCCGCTCGTGATCTTCCAGCAGATCGTCATGCTCGGCCTTTATCCGCTGGCGATCGATGCCTGGGAGGCCGGAGAGGACTATCGGCCGATCGTGCGTGACGGGCTGCGCTGGTTCATGCTGGGCGGGCTGCCGGCCCTGACCGGTCTGGCTCTGCTGGCCAGGCCGGTGCTGGCGGTCGTCGCCGGCCCGGAATACGCGGCGGCCTGGCCGGCGTTGTCGCTCGTCGCGGGCGGCATGTTCCTGTATGGGTTGAGCCAGTATTTCTCGTTGAAGTTCATCGTCGCCAAGCGGACCGCGGTCATGGCGGCGGTCGGATTGTCCGCTGCCGCGGTCAATATCGGTCTGTCTCTGTATCTCGTGCCGAGGCACGGCTACCTGTCGGCCGCGTATTCGACGCTCGTCGCCAACGCCGTGATGCTGGCCGCATCGATGATCTGGGGCATCCGCCCGGAGCGCGTCGTGCTCCCCTTGCGCACGGCCTGGCGCTCCGTGCTGGCTGCGGCGGCGATGGCCTTCGTCCTGGGAGGGTTGATGAGGGTCCTGACGATCGACGACGCACCGCGCCTGGCGCTGGCCGTGCTCATCGGCGCGGGAACCTACTTCCTCGTGATCTGGCGGACCGGTGAAATAGACGTCGAACTGCGCGAGGCCGGGAGGTGGTCGGCGTGACGATCGCGGTTTTCCTGGCCGGGTTGGGCATGGCGGCGGCCGGCTACGTCCTTGCCGTGCGTTTCCGCTGGCGCGACCTGATGACCATGGCATTCCTGTTCTCCGTGGCGTTTTTCCTCTCGCGCTTCGATCAGATGCTGACGCTCTCCGTGCTGGGCCGTCCCCTGCTGGGCATCCACATCTACCTGGCGACGGTCGCGTTGCTGCTGGCCCTGTTGCGCGGTGTGCGCGGCGTGACGAGGCGTCGGGGCCGCGGCAGCGCCACGCGCCTGCTGATGGTCTGGTGCCTGCTCTCGCTTGTCAGCGGCGCCGTGCACGCCGGAGCCGAAGGCCTGGCGGCGGCAGCCCAGATCCTGTTCATCGCGGTGCCGCCTTTCGTCGTCGCAGCCCAGATCACCGACCTCTACCCCCGCACTCCCGAGGCAAACCGCAGGTTGCGCCTGTCCATCGCGCTGTTGATCGGGCTGATCACGCCGCTGATCATGCTCCTGACGGCCCTGTTGCCCGATGTCATCGGCCCGGCCATGGGCTGGCGACAGCAGGCCGTTTCGGCCGACAATGGTTTCGTGCGCGGCTGGTCGCCCCTGGGGAGCACCATCGCTTCCGGCGGCCTGGTGATCATGGCCTACGGCGTTCTCCTGCACGAGTACATGACGACCAGACGCCCGATATTCGCCATGCTGGCCGCGCTCAACGTCGTCGCCATCATGTTCACGCTCGCGCGCTCGGTGTTGTTCGCCTTCCTGATTCTCCACGTCCTGTACTGGCTGCTCTGGGCCAGACGGCAACGTCTCGGACAGATGCTGTGCGTGCCGGTGGCCATTGCCGCCGCCGTTTTCGGCCTGGCGGTGCTGAAGGGCGACTACAGCTTCGACCGGTTCCTGGAGACCGGGGATTTCTCTCTTTCCGTTCGCAAGGCAAGCGCAGCAGCGGCCCTGGGTGTCAGCATCCGGGAACCGCTGCTCGGCGCGGGGCCGGGGCTGCTCTATGAGGAGGTCCGCACCACGTGGCTGCGCAGCGACGACAGCGGGGACAAGCGGCGCTTGATGATGGTGGGCGACGAGATGACGGCCATGGAGCCGCATAACATGTACCTGTTGATCGCGGCGGAACACGGCTGGCCGGCTCTGCTGGTCTTCGTCGCCATCCTGGCGGTGCCGATAATGGTTTCCCTGCGCGCGCGCGCGTCGCCGCGGATCTCGGGCCAGGCGTCGCTCAATATCGCGATATGGGTGTCCCTTTGCCTGCTGATGCTGACCGACAGCGACCCGCTGCTCAACGCCCAGTTTGCGGTGTTTTTCTGGCTGTTCGGCTTCCTGGGCGTCCACGCCGCCGAGACGGTGCCGGCGCGCGGGGGACCGGAACGGTCGCGGGAGGTGTGAGGGCGGTGCGCATATGCATGGTGACGCTCCGGGATGTCCGCAACATCATGAGGATCAGGCGCGAGGCGGCTTCTCTGGCCTCGCGCCACGAGGTGTGCGTCGTCGATCACGTGCGCGGCGGCGGCGGCAGTCGCCGCCTGGACGGCTTCACGGTGCGCAGCGTGCCGCTGGTGGCGCACAGGCTGCCTTCGTCGCCTTTCTTCTGGCCCGTGATGTACCTGGAGTTCCTGCTGCGCGCGACGACGGCGGCCATCGCCGCCGGGGCGGATGCCTACCACGGTCATGAGGTGGTGGGCGCTCTTCCCGCCTGGATCGCGGCCAGGCTGCGACGCGCGGATTTCGTCTATGATGCCCACGAACTGGAGCTCGATCGGACGGGACCTGTCACCAGGTCGTGGATCGGCGCACTGCATCGCAGCTTCGTGCTGTGGCTCCTGCGCCGCGCGGACCGGGTGATCTGCGCCAGCGAGGCGAGGTCGGCGGTCATGGTCGAGCGATACGGCCTGAAGACGCGCCCGCTGTCGATCATGAACGTCACACCGCGCGATGGACTGCCGGAGGGCCCCACCGCCGTCTGGCCGGCCGGTCCGCCGCCTCAAGCCGCGCGCCTGCTGGTCTACCAGGGGGTGCTCACGCGCGGGCGGGGGCTGGCAAACATGGTGGGCGCCCTGAAGCATCTGCCCGAGGACATCGTACTGGTGGTCGTGGGCGACGGGGCTGCCGGGGACGACATGCGTGCGCGCGCGCAGGCCGACGGCACGGCCGGCCGCCTGTGGATGGTCGGCAAGGTGCCCGCCGCGCAGGTCGTCTCCTACATGCGGCTCGCGCACGCGGGCATCGTCATTTACCGCGACACGAACCTGAACAACCATCATTGCTCGCCCAACAAGCTGTACGACTACTGCGCGGCCGGCGTGCCGATCGTCGGCAGCGACCAGCCGGAGATCCGAAGCCTGGTGGAGCGGTTCGATGTCGGCGCGCTGTTCGACCCGGAAGACCCGCGGTCCCTGGCGCGGGCCGTCCTCGAGGTGGTCGGAGACGAGGAGATCCGCTCGAGGATGGCGCGCAATGCCGAGCGGGTGCGGTCCGAGATCAACTGGGAAGGCCAGGGCGAAAGGCTCCTGTCCCTGTATGCCGGACTTGCCAGCGAACGGACCCAGAGGCGATGACAACCAGCGGAAAAACGACCATCGCCCACCTCACTTCGGTCCACGACCCGGACGACCCGCGTATCTTCCACAAGCAGTGCCGCTCGCTGGCGGAGGCCGGTTTCGAAGTCCTGCTGGTGGCGCCCGCGGAGCGGGACGCGGCGCGCGATGGCGTATCGATCCGCGCGGTGCCGCCGCCGCGCGGTCGACTCGCGCGCATGCTGATCACGACCTGGCGCGTCTGGAGCGTGGCGCGGGCCTCGGGCGCGCGCATCTGCCACTTCCACGATCCCGAACTCATTCCCGCCGGGCTCCTGCTGCGCCTGGCCGGCCGCCGGGTCGTGTACGATGTGCATGAGGACTACGTTACGGCGATCGTCCAGAAGCCCTATCTGCCGCGACCGCTCGCGCGTCTGGCCGGCGCGCTGTTCGACGGCCTGGAACGTCTGGCCGCTCGCGCCTTCGCGGTCGTGCTGGCCGAGAAATACTACGCGGATCGCTTTCCCCGCGGACGGACGGTGCTCAATTACCCGCGCGTGGAGATCCTCCCGCAACCGCAGGCTGCGCCGCCCCCGGGCCGGCCGCGCCTGCTCTACACCGGAAACGTCAGCGCCGATCGCGGCGCGGACCGTCACGCCTCCCTCGTGCGCCTGCTGCCGGACTGCGAGATCCACCTGGTCGGCCGCTGTTTCCCGGGCGAGGCGGATCGCCTGCGCTCCATCGCGGGCGACGGGGCCGGGCGCCTGCACATCGAGGGGGAGGACGGACATGTGCCCTACGAGCGCATTCTCGCGCGCTATGCAGAGGGCGGCTGGACGGCCGGACTGGCCCTTTTCCCGCGCACGGAGCATTATCGACGCAAGGAACTGACCAAGTTCTTCGAATACATGGCGGCCGGATTGCCCATCGTCGCGACGGACATGCCCGTCTGGCGCGACGTCGTCGAGGCCAACGGCTGCGGGATCTGCGTGGATCCGGATGACGATGTCGCGGTGACCGACGCGATTCGCCTCCTCCTCGACAATCCCGCGGCCGCGCGGGCCATGGGCCGGCGCGGTCGCGAGGCCGTGCTGAGCACGTACAACTGGGACCGCGAGGCAGCCAGGCTCCTGGATCTCTACCGCGAGCTTCTGGAAGAAGGGGCGCCGTGAGGATCCTCTACCTGCACCAGTACTTCATCGAACCCCGGGGCGTGGGGGGCACGCGGAGCTACGAGATGGCGCGGCGCCTGGCCGCGACGGGTCACGAAATCACCCTGCTCACCTCCTCGGCCTTCCTGGACGAGTCGCGGGCGCCGGGCCCGGGCTGGCACGTCCACGAGATCGAGGGCGTGCGCGTGGAGGTCTACCGGCTGCCCTATTCCAACCGCGACGCGTTCCCCCGTCGCATCCGCAAGTTCCTGGCCTTCATGTGGGCCTGCACGCGCCGGGCGCGGGGACACCGGGCCGACGTCGTCTTCGCCACCAGCGCGCCCCTGACCATCGCCGTGCCCGGGCTTCTGGCGAAGGGCAAGCTGCGGGCGCCGCTGGTCTTCGAAGTTCGCGACCTCTGGCCCGAGCTGCCGATCGCGGTGGGCGCCCTGAGGAACCCTCTGCTGATCGCCGCCGCGCGCTGGCTCGAGCGGCGCGCCTACCACGGCAGCGCGCGCGTGGTGGCCCTGTCGCCCGGCATGGCCGACGGCGTGGCCGCGACCGGCTATCCCCGCGAGCGGATCTCGGTCATCCCCAACTCCTGCGACCTCGAATTCTTCCGCGCCACGGACGAGGCGGCGGCCCGCTTCCGTGCCCGCTTCCCGTGGCTGGGAGACCGCCCGCTGGTGATCTACGCCGGCGCGCTGGGCCTGATCAACGGCGTGGGCTACCTCGCCTAACTTGCCGCCGCGGTCCGCCCGCTCGCGCCGGAGGTGCGGTTCCTCGTGCTGGGCGACGGCATGGAGCGCGAGAAGATCGAGGCGCGGGCGCGTGATCTCGGCGTGTGGGAGGATACCTTCTTCATGGTGCCGCCGGTGCCCAAGCGCGAGATGCCCGCCGTGCTGCGAGCGGCCGACCTGGCCACCTCGCTGTTCCTGCCCATCGAGGCCATGTGGCATAATTCGGCCAACAAATTCTTCGACGCCCTGGCGGCGGGACGCCCGCCGGCGATCAACTACGGCGGCTGGCAAGCCGACCTGCTGCGCGAGACCGGCGCCGGCATCGTGCTCGACCCCCACGACCGTGACGCCGCCGCGTACGCGCTCGTTTCCGTGCTGGACGACCGCGACGCCCTGCAAACCATGGGCGAGGCCGCCCGGCGCCTCGCGCGGGAGCGTTTCGACCGCGACACGCTGGCCGCCCGGCTGGAATCCGTGCTGCGCGCCGCCGCGACCGGTACCGGGGGGGCGATATGATCCGCGCCCTCACCCTCGACCTGAAGCGCATCTTCGATCCCATGCTGGCCCTGGTCGGTCTGGTCGTCCTGTCGCCCATGCTGTTGTTCATCGCGGCGCTGGTTCGCCTGCGCATCGGCGCGCCCGTGCTCTTCCGGCAGGAGCGGCCCGGCCAGCAGGGCGCGCCCTTCACCATCTACAAGTTCCGCACCATGACCGAGGTCCGGAACGAAACGGGCGTGCTGCTCTCCGATGCGCGGCGCATGACGACCGTCGGTCGCTGGTTGCGCAAGACCAGCCTCGACGAACTGCCCGAGCTGATCAACGTCTTGAGCGGGAAGATGTGCTTCGTCGGGCCGCGCCCCCTGCTTCCGCAATACCTCGCGCGCTACGACGCGCAGCAGAAGCGGCGGCACGAGGTAAAGCCGGGCATCACCGGCTGGGCCCAGGTCAACGGGCGCAACGCCATCGACTGGGAGGCCAAATTCGCACTGGACGTATGGTACGTGGACCACGTGTCGCCCTGGCTCGACCTGAAGATACTGCTGATGACCGTGGCCCACGTGTTCTGGCGCCGCGGCATCAGTCACGACGGCTACGCCACAATGCCCGAGTTCCTGGGCAACGGTGGCGGCGGGAAATCTCGAGAGGAGGATCGGCCTTGATGGATCTCGTGATATACGGCGCGGGCGGACTGGCGCGCGAAGTGGCTTTCCTGGCGCGGGAGATCAACGCGGCGTCCGGCACGCCGCCCTACCGGCTGCTGGGCTACGTCGAGGACGACTGCGCCGGTCCCGTCAAGACCATCGGCGATCTGCCCGTCCTGGGCGACGGCAGCTGGTTCGACAAGCGCCGGGAGCAGGTGGGCTGCGTCGTCGGGATCGGCACGCCCAGGGCCCTGGCGACGGTGAGCCGGCTCCTGAGGACGCTCGACAACGTGAGCTTCCCCAACCTCGTCCACCCGGGCGTGATCTGGGACGCCGCGCGCATCGAGATCGGCGAGGGCAACGTGATCACCGCCGGCAGCATCTTCACCACCGACATCAGGATCGGCTCGTTCAACATCTTCAACCTCTCCTGTACCTACGGCCACGACGTCGTGATCGGCGACTGCTGCGTGATCAATCCCGGCTGCTCCATCTCGGGGAACGTGACGCTGGAAGGAGAGAACCTCATCGGCACCCGGGCCGGCATCCTGCAGACGCTGACGATCGGCCGCGGCGCCACGGTGGGCTCGGGTGCGCTGGTCACCAAGGACGTGGCTCCGGGCGATGTGGTGGTGGGGATTCCCGCCAAGCCGCTGGCGAGGAAGTAGCGCGGATCAGCGGTCGGCGGCGCACCGCCTGCGCGCCGAGGCCGCCGTCTCCTGCAGCGCCGCGCAGACCCCGTCGACCTCGGTCTCCTTGAGGTTGCTGAAGAACGGCAGCGCCACGGTGCGGTCCGCCACGCTCTCCGTGACCGGGAAGTCGCCCACGCACGTGCCCAGACGCTCGCGGATGAACGGCTGCAGGTGAATGGGGGTGAAGTAGTTGCTGCAACCGACGCCCCGCTCGCGCAGGCCGGCCAGCACGGCGTCCCGCCCGACGCGCCCGAACGACGCATCCAGTTCCACGACGTACACGAACCAGCTCTTGGTGACGCCGTCGGGCACGGTCTGGCCGCGCACCCAGTCGTGTCCGGACAGGCGCTCGTCGTACCAGCGGGCCACCTGCGTGCGCTTGGCGAGGATCTCGTCGAGGCGCGAGAGCTGCGCCAGGCCCAGGGCGGCCTGGATGTCGCTCATGCGGTAGTTGTAGCCGAGGCGTTCGTGGCTGAGCCAGCCCGCGCGCGGAGCGCGGCCCTGGTTGTGGGCCGAACGCATGACCGCGGCGAGATCGTCGTCGTCGGTCAGCACCATGCCGCCCTCGCCGGTGGTGAGCTGCTTGTTGGGGTAGAAGGCGAGCACGGCGATGTCGGAGTCACTGCCGGCCAGCGTGTCGCGCGAGTAGGCCCCGATGGCCTCGCAGGCGTCCTCCACCACCCACAAGCCGCGATCGGCGGCGAAGGCGCGGATCGCCTTCATGTCGCAGGGCACGCCGAAGACGTGTACCGGCAGCAGGCCGCGGGTGCGCGGCGTGACCGCGGCATCGAGTTGCGCGAGGTCCATGTTCCAGGTGTCGCGGTCGATGTCCACGAAGCGGGGCTCGCCGCGCTCGTAGAGGATGCAGTTGGTCGACGCCACGAAGGAGAACGGCGTGGTGATCACCTCGTCGCCCGGCTCGAGGCCGAGGGCGATCATGGCCAGGTGCAGCCCGCTGGTGCCGCTGTTGACGGCGATCGCGTGCTTGCGGCCGTGGTAGTCGGCCATGGCCTTTTCGAACTCGCGCAGCTTCGGTCCCAGCGCCAGGTTGTGGGAGCGCAGGACCTGCATGACGGCCTGGCGTTCGAGGTCGGTGATGTCGGGTCTGGAGAGGGGTGTGGCCAAGCTGTCTCCTCCGGATGCCGTCCGCTCATGTCCCTGTGCGATCGGTGGATTATAGATGACGAAGGGCGCGAACGCCAGTCCCGGCGACAATTCCCTTGCCGGTCCGCCGGCAGGTGCTACGATGCCCCTACCGGGCGGCGGTGGCACACAGCGACCGCCGCGTTTCGCCGTACCATTCGGATGCTGATGGAGTCGACGCCATGCGGAACGGATGCCATGTCGCGATCACCCTCGCCGTCGCCTGCCTGACCCTGCTCGCCGTATTGCCCGAGCCGGCCGTCTCCCAGGATGCGACGCAGGACCTCCTGGACGAGGCCTCCCGCCGGAGCGGCCTCAGCCGCGAGGAGCTGCTGCGGCGCTACCAGGAGAAGACCGGTGGGGGCATCGACGACGAGGACACGCCCCCCGGTTTGACGGAGCTGCCCGGCGCGGCCGGCCCGTCCATCCGCCCGGGCGTCATCCTGCCATTCGACCTGGATTTGGCCGCGGCGCGCAAGGACACGACCGCGCATCCGTCTCCGGCAGCCGCCCTGCCCGACAGCATCTTCGGCGCCGACTTCTTCCGCCTCGACACGGGCGTCTTCGCACCGGCGATCTTCGGCCCCGTGCCCGAGGGCTATCAGCTCGGCGTGGGCGACCAGGTCTTCGTGGACGTGTGGGGCGAGGTGGAGTTCCGTCTGGAACGCGTGGTCGACCGCGACGGCGCGGTCATCCTGCCCAAGGGCGGCAAGATCCGCTGCGCCGGCCGCACCCTGGGCGAGGTCGCGAGAGCCGTGCGCGAGAAGCTCTCTGGCTCCTATTCCGGCATCGACACCAAGGGGGAGGGCGGCACGACCTTCGTGGACGTGAGCCTGGGACGGCTGCGCGCCATCCGCGTCTTCGTCGTCGGCGAGGCGGCGCAACCCGGCGCCTACGAGATGAGCTCGGTGGCGACGGTCTTCACGGCCCTCTACGCGGCCGGCGGCCCCAACGCCCAGGGCAGCCTGCGCGCCATCCTCCTGATGCGCGGCGAGCAGCAGGTCGCCGCGCTCGATCTCTACGACTACCTGTTGTCGGGCAAGCGCACCGGCGACGCGCTGCTGCGCGAGGGCGACACGGTCTACGTGCCGCCGCGCGGCCTCACCGTGCGCATCCGGGGCGAGGTGCGCCGCGAGCTGACCTTCGAGATGAGGGAAAGGGAGGACGTGCGGGACCTGATCCGCTTCGCCGGCGGTTTCACGGCCGAGGCGGAGAGGAACCACGTGCACGTGGAGCGTATCGTGCCGCCTCGAGAGCGCCGTCCCGAGCAGCCGGACCGCATCCACCAGGACCTGGACCTGCGCCTGAAGATGCTGCACCCGCTCGCCGACGGCGACGTGGTGCGCATCGACCGCATCCCCGACCGCCTGGAGAACTGGGTCGAGGTGCGCGGCAACGTGAAGCAGCCGGGGCGCTACGAGTACCGCGAGGGCCTGACCGTCGCCGATCTGGTGGGGATCGCCGGGGGGCTCTGGTCCGACACCCTGGACGAGCGCGCCATCATCGACCGCACCGAGGCCGACCGCGCGCACTCGGCCGTCGACTTCGACCTGGGCGGGGCCCTCGCCGGCGAGGCGTCGGTGGCCCTGCAGCCCATGGACGTGCTGCGCGTCTTCTCGATCTGGGACGTGCGCGACCGCTTCGAGGTGGCCATCAGCGGCGAGGTGCGCGCGCCGGGCAGCTTCGAGTGGCGCGAGCGGATGACCCTGCGCGATCTCGTGCTGAAGGCCGGCGGCCTGAAGGAGTCGGCCGACCTGCTGCGCGCCGAGGTGTCGCGCGTGCGCCGCGACGCCGTCACCAGCCGCGAGACGGGCGCTCCGCCCGCGCGCACCGTCGACGTGATCACCGTCCAGATGGGCGACGACTGGCTGACCGACGGCGGCCACTTCGCGCTCGAGCCCCACGACCGCGTGGCGATCCGCAGCCTGCCCTGGTGGGAACTGCCGCGCCAGGTGACCATCCGCGGCGAGGTGCACTTCCCGGGCGTCTACACGCTGGAACGCAACGACGAGCGCCTGTCCAGCCTGCTCGCCCGCGCCGGCGGCCTCAAGCCCACCGCCTACGCGCCCGGCACGCGCGTGGTGCGCGAGAAGGACGGCATCGGCAACGTGGCCATCGACCTGACCCGCGCCCTCTCCAGGCCCGGCCACGAGCACGACGCGATCCTCGAGGCCGGCGACGAGGTCCTCGTCCCGCCGGTGCCCTACACGGTGAAGGTGACCGGCGCGGTGGGCTTCCCCACCAGCATCATCTTCGAGCACGGCAAGAGCCTGGGCGACTACGTCGCGCGCGCCGGCGGCTATGCGGACATGGCGGACAAGTGGAAGACGCACGTGGTGTATCCCAACGGGATGTCGAAGCAGATCCGCAAGATCTGGAACGACCCCGGGGTGATGCCGGGTTCGACGATCGTGGTGCCGCTGAAGAGTCCGGACGAGGGAGCGGGGAAGCTGGCTACGCTTAAGGAGATCGCGAGTATCCTGGCCAGTGTGGCTACGGTGTGGTTGGTTATTGATCGGACGCAGTGAAAATCCGAGGATGCGCGATGCCGATGCCCAAGAATACTGCTGATACATCCGCGATCATCCCTGGCCAAGATGTGTCGGTGATCATCCGTGCGATATGGAAGGCGCGATGGTGGATCATCATCCTTGCCGCCGCGGGGTTTGTGTTGGGGCTGCTACTGGCGTTTCTGTTGCCGTCCGTATATAGGGCCGAAGTGACACTTTTGCCCAGCAGGGACCGGGAACTCAATAGTGCCCTGTTATCTCAGTTGTCTGGATTTGTTGACATCAACGCGCCCCGCGCCGAATCCTTGGAAGATCTCTATCGCCAGATCATCCGGTCGGATAAAATTCTCGAACCCCTACTAGATAAATCATGGCAGTCGTCCCTGTCAGATGACCCCGTTAGCCTGTACCAAGCTCTGGGTCTTGATCTTCAAGGCTCCCGCATGGACACGCTCAGGATCCTGGACAAAACGCTCCGAATGCTCAGCGACGACGTCATCGCATTTCACCGGGACAGGTCCAGCGGATTCATGATAGTCAGCGTGGAGTTGGCCAAGGATCCGCTGCTGGCGAAGGGTCTAGTCAGTGAAGTGACCACTTCGCTTGACGAATTCCTAATCACTTTTCATACGAGCCATGCGGCCGAGCAGAGGGCTTTCATCGGCACACGTCTCGAAACCGTTGCGCTCGAACTTGCCGATGCCGAAAATATGCTGACGGAATTCGAACTCGCCAACCGAGGCTATCTCGAATCACCCCAGCTCAAGCAACATCATGGTGAGCTGGAAAGGCACGTGGCGTCGAAGAACGCCGTGTGGATCGAATTGAGCCGTCAGCTCGAAACGGCCCGAATAGACGAGCATCGCCGTCTCATACGCATCAACATCCTTGATGACGCCCGATTGCCGATCAGGGCGGTCAGGCCAAACAAGGCCATCTTCGCGTTCTTCGGTGCGGTGTTGGGATTACTCGCAGGATTGATATCGTCGGTGTGGGCTTGCGGCAATACTCGATCACAATAATGTGCATGACCGAGTTTTGGTGCCGACTCCGTACAAGCGTCAGCATCAGTAGGTCCGCCATGAACACCCGAACCCACCAAACGAGACATCAAGGATTGGCGAGGAACTCTCTCATCAACCTTTTGGGATTAGCTCTGCCCATGGCTGTGGGTGTCATCGCCCTACCCACAATCGTGAGGGGATTAGGAACGGAGCGATTCGGCCTGCTGACGATCATCTGGATGGTGATCGGATATTTCAATCTCCTCGACGTGGGTATGTCTCGCTCCATGACGAAACACGTCGCCGAGTTCCTAGCCAGCGAGCATCGGGACGAGACGGCGAGGCTGGTGTTCAGCGGCTTGGTCACCATGTTCGCCCTCGGGATCGTTGGCGCGGGCATCGTCGCTGTATCATCGCCGCATCTCGTCGGGGGTGTATTTCGAATTTCTTCGGAATTGCGGGACGAGGCCGGGACGTCGCTCTTGATCCTGGCGGCATCCGTTCCGTTCGTGATTCTGTCACTTGGGTTGCGCGGAGTCCTGCAGGCCGCGCAGAGGTTCGATTACGTGAATTTCGTGCGTGTCCCGATCGGCCTGAACACGTTCATCGCTCCTCTGGTCGCCGTTCACTATTCCGACAGTCTCGTGCCTGCGGTGGCGGCTCTCGGGATCGGCCGCGTTGTCGCTTTTGCCGCCTATTGTTATCTCGTCAGGCGCAGCTTACCGGTTTCGTCGGGAAACAGGTTCGAAAAGAAGTACAGCCTTCTGCTTCTCCGCACCGGTGGATGGATCACCGTGAGCAACCTGATCAGTCCCCTGCTGGTGTATGCGGATCGGTTCATCATTGGCGCCATATTGACCATGACTTCTGTGGCTTATTATGCAACTCCATTTGAAGTGGCTACGAAAGCGCTGTTGATATCCTCAGCCATCGTAACAGTTCTTTTTCCGGCCTTCAGCGCGGGCCACGTCTCGAAGAAGGAGGCATCCTCGTTCATTTACGGGAAAGGGATCCGTCAGATCTACTTGCTGCTCTTTCCGGTACTGCTGCCAATAGCCCTTTTCGCGACTGAGATTCTCGATATCTGGCTTGGCCCGGAATTCGCATCCAATGGCTTCCGCCCCATGCAACTTCTTTGCCTGGGTGTTCTGTTCAACGGCCTGGCCGGGGTGCCGTTCGCATATATTCAGGCCATCGGCAAAGCGCGGGTCACCGCTACCGTGCACGCGCTCGAGGCACCGGTATTCCTCTTGGTCATGTATCTCCTGGTTTCCAAGCTAGGCATATCCGGCGCGGCTGTGGCATGGGTTGCTCGTATGGCGGCCGATGCCCTGATCCTTCACGTCGTCTCCGCGCGCAACCTGCAGGTGGTGACACTTACCCGGCGACATCTTGCCTACAGCGTTGGGCTCGTACTGGCGGCGGTTGTCCTGGTGTGGGTGGGGCCGTCTCCGGCCTGGAGGGTCGTGGGCCTGATCGCCCTGCTGGTTCTCCATCTATTCATCCTCAGGTCGGACGCCAGGGACGCGATTCGGGCTCTCTTGCCCCGCGAGTCAAACGACAGGGCGGATGCATCGTGTTGATCGCAGCCATCATCATCCTCATCCTCAACGGCACGTTTCACTGGCTGATCGAGCGCAACTTGACTTATCCGCCTGTTATGCTTTCCGCACTCTGGGTGTTCTTGATGGTGCTGGCGTTTTCTGCTTCCGGTTACGAATCGGTATCCGGCACGACGGTGGTAGTCTACGTGGCCGGCCTCGTCGGTTTCGGCTTGGGCTCGCTCATCGGATTGGTTCAGCCGGCTCGGTTTGCGCAAAACACGTCACGGACACCCCGGAACGGCGGCCATATCGGTCCATTCGTGGGGGTGGCTGTCATTGGGATCGGTGTGTTGCCGTTGTTGCTGATTCGCATGTTCACCGCGAGCGCGACTCTCGGCATCAGCAATCCGTTGTTGGCCTTCCGACTCGCCAACAGTTCCGGCGATGGTCCGGGACTCGGCGCGTTTTCTTATGTCATCGCCTGGATGACGTTTGCAGCTGTTGCCGCCTTCGCTCTTTATGGGGGCGATAAGAAGCGCAGAGGCCTCGTGGTTCTTCTCTTTATCGTCGCATTGATCTACCAGATCCTATCGGCTTCCCGGACCGGAGTTGGCATACTGCTCTTCAGCGCAGCCTGTGTCTCCGCTGTTTCCAGAAGACGCATCCCGATCAAATTGATGCTCTTGGCGGGGGGCGGCTTTCTTGCGCTCTTTCTCGGTGTGGCTCTCGTGCTCGGCAAGACCGGGGTGCAACATCTCACCGGTACCTCTTCGCTTGTGTCCATGCTCCACATGGTACGGCATTATCTCATCAGTGGGATCGTCGCCTTTGATCAGGTGGTTGCGGATCCCACACCGTTCGAAGGCGGATTTCACTCTTTACGGTTCTTTTCCATCGTCGCTAACGTGTTCGGTGCCGGGATCGAAGTGCCGGATCTCGTCCTGGAATACGTGATGACGCCGTACCCGACGAACGTGTATACGATGTTCTTTCCAAGTTATGTCGATTTCGGGCTTGCGGGCGTTGTCGTATACGGAGTTCTTCTCGGTTGGACGTGCTGTTTGTTGTACAGGTGGGCCCAGAACGGTTCGCTCATCGGAACGGCGCTGTTCGGACTCGCTCTGGCGAAACTGTTGATCAGCGGCATCACCGAGCACTTCCTCGTGTCCGTCAGCTATTGGGTCCAGGCAACCCTGGTTTTCTATCTACTGCTGGGGCGAGGCAGGAGGATCCGTTCGCATGGATAGCACGAATCAAGCGTCCGGAGATGCCAAGGACGTATTGCACATCATCATAGTCAACTGGCGGGCAGGTAAATTCCTGTTGAATTGCCTGCGTTCGATTGAGGTCAGCCGGGGGGATTACCACCTCGAAGCCGTGACCGTTGTGGATAACGATTCCAGCGACGGCTCTCTCGACGGCATCGATTCGTTGGACCTTCCTCTGAGAGTGATCAGAAATGATGAAAACATCGGCTTCGCGCGGGCGTGTAATCTGGGCACCGAGGGCATCGACGCCGATTTCACCCTCTTCCTCAATCCCGACATGGTCCTCTCATCGGATGCTCTTCACTTGAGTCTCGGCACCTTCCGCAACGAAGACAACGAACGTGTGGGCATTCTGGGCGTGCAGCTGCTCGACGAACATAGACGCGTATCCCGTAGCTGTTCCAGATTTCCGACTCCGGTCATCATCCTGAACAGATCCACGGGTTTAAGCTCCTTGTGGCCGCAGATCTTCAAGCCCCAGTTTCTGTTGGAGTGGGATCATGGCGAGAGTCGTGATGTCGATCAGGTGATGGGCGCATATTTCATGGTCAGGCAAGGTGTTTTCGATGAGTTGAACGGCTTCGATGAGCGATTCTTCATGTACTTCGAAGAGGTAGATTTCTGTTTTCGGGCAAACACGCTGGGATGGCGCACCAGGTATCTGGCCGAGGCCTCTGCGCTCCATCACGGTAGAGTATCTAGCGACCAGGTCAGGGCCCAGTGCTTGTTCTTTTCCTTGCGCAGCCGTCTTCTTTATTTTCGAAAGTATGCCACGACGGCCGGGTACTGGTCAGTGCTGTTCTTCACTGTTCTCGTCGAACCTGTCTTCCGGCTGATCTCGACTGTCGTGCGTCGGGATAGCACCCGTGCGGCCGAAACGATCAAAGCGTACAGGATGCTCGTTTCGGAGATCGTGACAATCATTTCGGGCGGTAGACCGTGAAGGTGTTGTTTCTGACGCGCTACGGCCCCAGGGGAGCCAGCAGCAGGTATCGAACCTATCAGTACCTGCCGAAGTTGCGTGAGGCCGGCATAGATGGCGATGTGCTTCCCTTGCTTGATGACAGTTACCTGCGTCGACGCTATAAAGGGGCGAGCGGGAACGTGTTCGAAGTCGCCGCGGCGTATATCAAGCGTGCCCTCAAGGTCGGGGACGCCGGAGGGTATGACCTCGTCTGGGCAGAAAAAGAACTTTTCCCTTGGCTGCCGGCGCCTCTTGAACTGGCCTCGTGGCCTCGAGGTGTACCGGTAGTCCTGGATTATGACGACGCCATGCACCATCGCTATGGTCGACACGGGCAAGCCATTGTGAGGGGGATGCTCGGTGGCAAGATACCGAAACTGATCGCCTGCTCCGCCGCGGTTGTCGTAGGCAACGCCTATCTCGCCGAATACGCACGCTCGAATGGCGCGAACAGGGTCGAGGTGATCCCCACAGTCGTGGATGTCGCTGGATATAGGAAGAAACAGTCTTATGCGACAGAATCTCTGAAAATGTGCTGGATCGGTTCTCCCGTCACGTCAAAGTACCTGGCCATGATCGCCGGTCCATTACGTCGATTCGCCGAGAAGCATTCCTGCGAACTCGTATTGATCGGAGGCGGGGATCTTGATCTGAAGGGGGTTCCCGTGAAGCATGTAGACTGGGCGCCCGATACCGAGGCAGAGGCAATTCGGAACTGCGATGTGGGTCTCATGCCGCTGCCGGACGATCCCTGGGAAAGAGGAAAGTGCGGCCTTAAACTGATACAGTACATGGCGGCCGGGCTGCCGATCATCGCGTCGCCGATCGGGATTAACAACGACATTGTGGAAGATGGAGTGAACGGGTTTCTAGCATCCGGCGACGAACAGTGGATTGCCTGCATCGAAGAACTCAATGCAAGCGAATCGTTGAGAAGCGGTTTCGGGGAGCAGGGCCGTCGGAAGGTGGAGAAGTATTACGATCTTTCCGTGACAGCTTCCGTTTTGAGCCGTGTACTTCTTGAAGTAGCTCACCGTTAAAGCCATGCCGGAACCCGCGGGGAGTGAATCGATATGGATTTCGTGATCAAGACATTCGAGCAACGCTATGTGGAAGACGTCGCGAAATTGCATTGCATGGCATTACCGCGTGGATTCCTGTCGACTCTCGGTACCGGTTTCCTTGGCAGACTTTACCTTGGGATCGCCGATGCGGATCTTAGCGGTGTCTGGGTCGCCGTCGGCTATGGGGACAGGTGTCTGGGGTTCATTTCCGGGAGCAGGGACCTTCATCAGTGCTATCGGTACGTGCTGCGTCATGGCTGGTTTCCGCTGGGAATTCGCCTTGCGGGGTCGCTTTTCAGATGGAGATCGATAGTTCACTTGTCGCAAACCCTGGCATATCCGTTTCGAAAGCTCGGAGCTGACGGAGATGAGAAGGATGAAGTAATCAGGTTGGGCCGCGAGGTCAGGGCCGAACTGTTATCGATCGCGGTTGCGTCGGAAGCGCGGGGCATGGGCGTTGGCAGGGCGCTTGTGGAGATGCTTGAACAGTATCTTCTGGACTGCGGTCATTCCGGGCTGTATCGCGTCGTGACGGATGCGGAAGATCCTCGATCCAACGCATTCTACGATTCTGTAGGCTTTTCCCTGCGCGGACAATTCCGTCATCATGAGCATACAATGGCCCTGTATACGAAGGCAGTTGGTCCTGGATGTGGCGCCATGCCGAACGGGCAGGAGAACTGTCTGTGAACGAATCCACGATGTCCATCGATGTATGGCGACCGTCGTCGTCGGCCTTCCCCTTCATCAAGGGCCGTGTGGCGTTTTATGCCATCTTACGAGCCGCCGGCATAGGTCCGGGCGATGAAGTCGTCGTGCCGGGCTTCACGTGTGTTGTTGTTGCCGCCGCCATCCAGTACACCGGAGCCCGCCCTGTCTATTACGACATAATTCTCGACACCCTCAACGGGAATCCGGGTCTTGCGGAAGAGCGCATTACTGAAAGAACAAGAGCGGTGATCGTTCAGCATACGTTCGGCATGCCAATGGATCTGGGCGGTCTGCCTGATATTTGTCGAGATCGAGGGATTCTCTTGATCGAAGATTGCGCGCACGCCATGGGGGCGACGGTTCATCATCGTCCGGTGGGTACACTCGGCGACGCATCCTTTGCCAGCTTTCAGTGGTCCAAGCCCGTAACGACGGGCCTCGGCGGCGTAGCGCTGGTCAATGAGCCACGGCTTCGCGATAGCATGATCGAACTGTACAATCACGAGTTCCAGGAGCCGTCATTCGTCAAGTCAATGTACTTGGCCCTGCTGTCGACCACTTACAACAGGTTCTTTCGGCCGAGCATTTACTGGATGGCGAGGGATACCTACCGTCGGCTGGTGAAGCTGAAGATCGTGCAGGGGTCGTCTTCGATGGACGAACTCCTGAGTCCAGACATGCCACCCAACTACAAGGAGCGCTTCGGACATCAACGCCGCAGGCAAATCGATATGGCGCTCGATGGACTGCCCGATGTCATAGTTCACCGACGACGCATTGCGCAACAGTATGCCAACTGGTTCTCCGCTCGCGGAGCGATGATTCAATCTGGTCCCGAAGGGGCGAATCCGGTTTGGCTGCGATTCCCAGTTCTCGTCGAGAACCGAACGGCATTGCTGAACGAAGCACGACGTCGGCGGATCGAGTTGGGGGATTGGTTCAACTCGCCGCTGCATCCTTCCGTGTCGGACCCGGCGATGTTCGGTTATCGATCGGGTCTCTGTCCCGTGGCGGATTACGTCTCATCCGGCATCGTGAACCTGCCCACGCACCAGCGGGTCGCCGAGGCGGATTTACGAAGGATACTGGGTTTTTTCGATGAGTATCGATACGATATCGTGCGCCAAGAGGAGACCGTGTGAGATTCAATCCGCCTTGTCCATGCCCATGGCGCTTACAATCGTCTCGACGACTCGCCGCACATCGAATTTCTGTTCCGCAAGCTCACGAGAATGCCGGCCCATAGAGATCGCCAGTCGAGGCTCGCGGGCGAAGCGGTTCATGACATCGACGAGACTCTCCACATCTCCCACCGGAATCAGATGGCCATTGCTGCCCTCCAGGACCGTTTCCCTGCATCCCGGAGTATCGGTCGTGATAATGGCGCGACCCGTGGCCAGTGCTTCAAGTATCGTGTGAGGGATACCCTCCCTATAGGCAGTTGGCAGAACAAATACTGAAGATTCATGCAATAACGGTCGTACGTCTGTCTTTTTGCCGTGGAAGGTGATCGAGTTCTCGTTTTCCCATTGCTCTATCTCTTCGGGTCGGATCGCGGACGGATGATCTTCGAGGTACCCCACGAGATCGAACCTCGCATCCGGATGGATTTTCTTCACGATAGCTGCGGCCCGCGCGAATTCCCGGACCCCCTTTTCCGCTATCAAGCGGGAGATCATGAGGAAGCGGGGGGCACCCCCAGGCGGTGGTGAAAATGAAAAGCGATCAAGATTGATACCTGAGCCGGGAATCATCGAGGCCTTGTCTTGATCGATTAAATTTGCATCGATGAATAAAGCTTGATCGTCCGGGTTTTGGAAGAAGACGGTTTTGCACTTCGCCAACGAGGCCCTATAGAGCCATCTCGTCAAGCGGTTTACTATGAGAGCCCGGAAGCCCGTTCCCTGAAAGCTGGTACCCAGCCCGGTGATCATGGCGAATCGTTCCGGCACGCCCATTCCTGTGGCGACTAGCGTGCCATATATCACGGGCTTTATGGTGTATGCCAGTGTCACATGAGGCCGGTACGAGCGAATGATGCGAGAAATATCACGCAAATACACAAGGTCGTTCAACGGATTCATGCCCGTGCGATTCAGGGTTACAGGTTCGAACTGGATACCGATTTCATGCAGGATTCTGGACGTATGAGGATCCCCGTCCGCTGCGCAAGCTAGAACTTCGTGTCCCAGTTCACATAATCGCTCAAGCAGTTCCCGCCGAAAAAGTATCAGTGACGGAGCGTAACCGGCAAGAACCATGATTCGTGCCATGCCGGTTCACCTCGCCGTATTCTGCGAGTCCAGTATATCCCCCACCGCCCCCACAACATCCCCCACATCCCCATCCCCCAACCCCGGATGCAACGGCATACTGATCAACCTTTCCGACTCCCCGTACGCCACCGGAAAATCCCCCGCCCGATACCCGTACTTCTCCCGGTAGTACGTGAACGTATGCACCGGAATGAAGTGCACGCTCGTCCCGATGTTCCGCGCCCGCAGCTCCTCGATCATCTCGTCCCGCGAGATCTTCAGCGCCCCGGGCCTGATGCGCAGCGGGTACAGGTGCCACGCGTGCTCCACCTCGTCACGCTCGACGGGCAGGTCGAAGGCGCCCATCGGCGCGAAGGCCGCGTCGTACAGGCGCACGATCTCGCGGCGCCGCGCGTGCATGGCGGCGAGCCGCTCGAGCTGCCGCAGGCCGATGGCGGCCTGGATGTCGGTCATGTTGTACTTGAAGCCGGGCGTGACGATGTCGTAACGCCAGCTGCCGGTGCGGTCGTTGCGCTTCCAGGCGTCGCGGTCCATGCCGTGCAGGCTGGTCACGATGGCCTTCTCGATCATCCCGGGCGCGCCGGTCAGCATGCCGCCCTCGGCGGTGGTCAGGTTCTTGGTCGCGTAGAACGAGAACGAGACCGGGTTGTCGCCGGAGCCGATGAAGCGTCCCTTGTACTTGGCCGGGATCGCGTGGGCCGCGTCCTCGACCAGCAGCAGGTCGTGCTCGTCGCAGATCGCGCGCAGCGCGTCCATTTCGCAGGGATGCCCGCCGTAGTGTACCGCGATGACGGCGCGCGTGCGTTCGGTGACCGCCGCGCGCACCTGCTGCGGGTCGATGTTCAGCGTGTCCGGTTCGATGTCGACCAGCACGGGTCTTGCGCCGGTATGCTCGATCACCGCCACCGTCGCCGTGAAGGTCATGGACGTGGTGATCACCTCGTCGCCGGGGCCGATGCCCGCCACCTCGAGGGCCGTGTGCAGTCCGGCGGTGCAGGAGCTCAGCGCCAGCGCGGCCGGCGCATTCAGGTAGCGCGCGAATTCCTGCTCGAAGCGCTTCGTTTTCGGCCCGGTGGTGATCCATCCCGAGCGCAGGCTGTCCACGACCTCGGCGATCTCTTCCTCGCCGATGAAGGGGGGGGAAAAGGGCAGGAACGTCTTTCTCATCGGTGTTCTTTCCCGGTGCCGGGGTGTTTCTGGCCGCGACGGCGGCCTCCGTGCCGCGTCCGCATCCATCATACGATACCGGCGTTCGGCGTCATGTCCATTAATTTCGGGAGCCATCTTCATCACGTAAAAATGCTTGTTCTGACGAGTTGATGCTGTTTATCATGCGTTGATCACTGTCGAAGGACCCCTGACGCCGGAGGGGCAGGAGGCCCCGCGCACGGCGTCGCCTGCACCCGGCGCCAATATGGTATGCCGTTTGCTTGCCACGACCGGAAACAGAAGGATCTGACACGCCCGGGGGGGCTCCGATGATCAAGCGCACAATCGATATCGTCGTTTCAGCGCCCGGGCTCGTGTTGCTCGCGCCGCTCCTCGCGCTGATCGCGGCGGCGGTCAAGGCGACCAGTCCCGGGCCGGCCCTCTTCCGCCAGGAACGGCTCGGCTGGCAGGGCCGTCGCTTCCGCATCTACAAGTTCCGTTCCATGGTGCGCGACGCCGACCGCCTCGGCGGCACGCTCACCGTCGGCGGCGACGTCCGCATCACGCCGTTCGGCCGTTTCCTGCGCCGGTACAAGCTCGACGAGCTGCCGCAGCTGCTGAACGTGCTGCGCGGCGAGATGTCGCTGGTCGGCCCGCGGCCCGAGGTGCCCGAATACGCCGACATGTTTCCCAGGAGCTACGAACGCATCCTGCAGGTCAAGCCGGGCATCACGCATTCGGCCACGCTCTTCTTCCGCAACGAGGAGCGCCTGCTCAGCCGCGCCGTGGACCCCCGCGCCCTCTACGTGGAGCGCGTCATGCCCTACAAGATGATGCTCTACGTGGAGGAGATGCGCCGCCAGAGCATGTTGCGCGACGTGCTGACCATCATCGACACCATCCTGCGCATCACCCGCACGGTGACCATGGCCGAACTGGATTCCTTCGCCGACCGCCTGCCGCGCGTGGTCGGGCCGGCGCGGGTGGTCGCCAACCTCGGGCCGTCCGGCGTCGAGCGCGAATACGTGCGCGAGCGCCAGGTCGACGCCGTGGTGTCGCTGGCCATGCGGCGCATGGAGACGGTGGCCTGATCCGCGGTAATTCCCCGACGAACATTTATGGCAGGCTGAACCCGGGACGTGCATAATGCATCCGTCCCGCTCACCCAGGTCATCCCGAAAGGAACCCTCATGCGGATCCTCCTGCCCCTGACGCTGCTCGTCGCCGCGCTCTTGTACGGCTGCTCCGCCGGCCCCTCGGCCGACGAGGTCTTCGAGGGCCTCGCCAACCGCTACATCGACACCATGCTGCGCATGGATCCCGCGGCGGCCACGGCGTACGGCGACCACCGTTTCGACCACGAGCTGACCGATCTGTCCGAGGACGCGGCGCAGGCCCGGCGGCATGTGGCCGCCGCCTACCTCGACTCCCTGACCCGCGTCGAGGAGAACGGGCTGAGCAAGGGCAACCGCATCGACCTCGCCATTCTGCGCAACCACCTGGAGGCGGCGATCTTCGCCTTCGACAAGATCGGCGCCCACCGCTGGAACCCGCTGCTGCACAACGTGGGCGGCGCGATCTACGGGCTGGTGGCACGGGACTTCGCGCCCCTGCGCGAGCGGCTGCTGGCGGTCAAGGCCCGCCTCGAGGCCGTCCCCGGGGCGCTGGCCGTCGCGCGCGGGATCCTCGACGACACGCCGCGCGTCTTCACCGAGACCGCCATCGTCCAGAACCGCGGCGTCATCTGTCTCATCCTCGACGACCTGCAGCCGTTCCTGGACCGGGAGCCGGATCTGCGCGCCGAGTTCGTCGGCCCGCGCGCCCGCGCCATCGCCGCCCTCGAGGCGTACGGGCGCTGGCTCGAGGAGGACCTGCTGCCGCGTTCCGACGGCGAGTTCCGCCTGGGTCGCGAGCTGTTCGAGAAGAAGCTGCGCCTGACCCTGGCGTCGGATCTGACCCTGGACGAGATCCGCGAGTCGGCCCGGCGCGATCTGGACGAGACCCGCGACACCATGTACGGGCTGGCGCTGCCCCTGTACCGCGAGTTCTATCCCGAACGCGCGGGCGTCGCTGAGCTGCCCCCCGCCGAAATAGTCGGCGAGGTGCTGGACCGCCTGGCCGACGACCACCCGACCGCCGACAACATCGTCGCGCAGGCCCGCGCGGACCTGGTCGCCATCACGTATTTCGTGGGAGAGCGCGGCCTGGTGACGGTGCCGGACGATCCGGTCGAGATCATCGTCATGCCCGAGTACCAGCGCGGCTTCGCCATCGCCTACTGTGACGCGCCGGGGCCCCTGGCCGAGCACGAGAAGACCTTCTACTCCATCGCGCCGCCGCCCGCCGACTGGAGCGACGAGCGCAAGGAATCCTACTTCCGCGAGTACAACGACCACATGCTCCTGGACCTGACCGTGCACGAGGCCATGCCCGGGCATTACCTGCAGCTCGCCCGCGCCAACGCCTACGCGGCGCCGACCAAGGTGCGCTCGCTGTTCAGCAGCGGCGTCTTCGTAGAGGGCTGGGCCACCTACGCCGAACAGCTGATGGCCGAGTTCGGCTTCGGCGGTCCCGCGCTGCGCCTGCAGCAGCTAAAGATGCGCCTGCGCCTGCTCATCAACGCGATCATCGACCAGGACATCCACTGCGGCGACCTTACCGAGCGGGAGGCCATGGACCTGATGATGGGCACGGGCTTCCAGGAGGAGGGCGAGGCCGCCGGCAAGTGGCGCCGCGCCCAGATGAGCTCCACGCAGCTGTCCACCTACTACGTGGGCAACCTGGAGATCAACCGCCTGCGCAGGCTGGCCGAGGAGAAGAGGGGCGATGCGTTCGACCTGAAGGCGTTCCACGACGAATTGCTCTCTTACGGGTCGCCCGCGCCGAAATACGTGCAGCAGCTGATGGGGCTATAAGTACCCCGTCAGCCGGCGGCCAGGGTTTATGGACCTCGTCGACGAGATCGACGTTGCGGGGGATGTACAGGGACCTGCCTCCGCGATTTCGTGAAACGCATGAGCGGAGGCAGGTCCCTGTACATCCTCCGCCAAGGGAGTGATCGATGAACCGCTACGCCGAATTGCTCGAAGAGGTCAGGGGCATCCTGGGCCGGGAGAACCGCGCCGAGGACAAGATGCAGGGCGTCGCGTCACTGCTGCACGACAACGTCGAGGGCTTCGACTGCGTCGCCTTCTTCCTGCTCGAGCCCGACCACCGCCGCCAGCTCCTGCTCGGCCCGCAGGCGGGCGAGGGAATCGATCCCGGCAGCCTGGTCGTCGGGCAGGGCATCTGCGGCCAGGTCGCAGAGCACGGGATTTCGATCGTCGTGGACGATGTCACCGAGGAGCTCAACTACGTGACAGGGCATCCGAACACCCGCAGCGAGATGGTCCTGCCCATCTACCGGTCGGGCCAGGTGGAGGCCGAGCTGGACATCAATTCCTTCCGGCTCGCCCGCTTCGGTTCCGACGACCGCATGTTCCTCGAAGAGGTCTGCCTGCTGCTGACCGATCAGGTCTGACCTTGAGCCGGCCAGCGACACTCGACCGCATCGGGCTTTTCAACCTCGCCACCGTCTACGTGGTGTGGGGCAGCACCTACCTGGCCATTCGCATCGCGGTGCGCCCGGAAGGCGGTTTCCCGCCGTTCCACCTGGCCCTGCTGCGCGTGGCCGCGGCGTCCCTCGTCCTGTTCCTCTGGGCGGCCTGGCGGCGCCACCGCCTGCGGCCGGCGCGCCGCGAACTGATCGTCCTCGCCGGGTCCGGCCTGCTCATGTGGGTGGGCGGCAACGGTCTGGTGACCTGGGCGGAGCAGCGCACAGACTCCGGGCTGGCCGCCCTGGTCGTGGCGGTGATGCCCATCTGGGCGGCGCTGTTCGAGGCGGTCATCGACCGGCGCTTGCCGTCGCTCAGGATGACCGGTTCGCTGCTGATCGGTTTCGTGGGCGTGGGTGTGCTGTCGTGGCCCGTCGTCCGGACCGGAGACGCCGCCGACCTGTGGGCGCTGACGGCGTTGCTGATCGCCCCGCTCACCTGGGCCGTCGGTTCGATCTGGGTGGCGCGACGCCGGCCGGATCTCTCCATCCAGGCCGTATCCGCCTGGCAGCATCTGCTGGGCGGTCTGGGCTTCGTGCTGGTGATCCTGCTGATCGGCGAGCCCTGGACGGCGCCCAGTGGCGATGCGTGGCTGGCGTGGGCCTACCTGACGGCGTTCGGATCGGTGGTCGCGTTCACCGCCTTCGTGGCGACCCTGCGCATGCTGCCCATGAAGGTGGCCATGACCTACGCCTACGCCAACCCGGTGATCGCGGTGTTCCTGGGCTGGCTGGTCATCGCGGAGCCGGTCTCGGGCTGGACCCTGGCGGGTGCGGCGCTGGTGCTGGCGGGCATCGCGGGCGTGTTCAACAACCGCTGATCGTCTCACCTGATCAGGGTCATCTTGCCCGAACCCCGGGCCACTCCCTGCCGGAGCCGATAGTAGTAGACGCCCGAAGGCATCTCGCGGCCGTCGTCGTCGCGGCCGTCCCACGACGCCTCGTGCCCGCCTGCGTCCAGGTGACCGCCCAGCAGCGAGGCGATGCGGGCGCCGGATGCGTCGTGGACCCGCAGCTCGACGCGCCCGGCCGTCGGCAACACGAAACGGATCGTCGTGCGCGGGTTGAAGGGATTCGGGCGGCAGGAGGCGACGAGATGGGCGCGCGGGTCCGGCACATCGGTCAGGGACGTCAGCCGTACCAGATCGATGCCGTCGCCGGTGCCCAGGTTGCGGCTGTACTGCATGCCGACCGGATCGTTCCAGTGCTCGTGCACGCCCAGGCTCGCCAGGCGCTGCACGTCGCCGGCGTGATCCGGGTCGTAGAAGGTGCCCGAGGGCGGATCGTGGGCCAGGGCCGCCTCGTGCAGGTAGTCGTCGACGCCCGCCATCCGGGGATACAGGCGCGGGTCGCCCTCGAGCTGCATGAGGTCCAGGCAGACCGACTCGATGGCGACGGGATCCTGCGCGGCGAAGAGGCTCGAGGTCCAGTCGTCGCCGAAGGGGTCGGCGGCCCAGCGCCGCGGCGCGAGATCGTAGGGGTGACAGCCCGAGTAGAGCCCATCGACCAGGTACAGCACGGTCTTGCCGCCCAGGTGCGCATGTCCCATCAGATCGACGAGCGCGCGGTAGGCGGCCGGGTCGGGCGCCTGGTAGGCCAGGCTCTCGTGCAGTCCGAAGTAGCCGTCCTCGACCGGGTAGCGGATCAGCGAGCCGTAGTGGTTCTTGGCGCAGAGGGTGACGCCGCCGAGAGAGTGGCTCTTGAAGTTGGCCAGGTTGATGAAGTACGTCGCCTGGGCGTACGACGCCGGGATGTAGTCCTGCTGGTACCCGGAGGGATGGCTGCTCCAGAACAGCGGGACGGACGAATTCTGCGCGGCGACCCGCGTGTGTCCGGGCACACCGCCCTGGTGGTCCAGGTAGTTCACGCCCGGGAACTCGCCGGCGAGCATGGCGTGGTACTGGTTCGGGAACAGGGCCAGCGGGTCGCCGATGGTGATGTCCGACGGCGCGGCGCCGACCACGCAGACCAGCCGGCGCAGCAGCGCCAGCATCACCTGCGGCGAGGTGTTCATGTAGTCGAGGTATGAGGTCAGGTCGTAGGTCTCGGGGTCGGTGCCGCCCCAGCCCGGCAGGTAGTGGCAGCCCACGAGGTTGACCTTGATCGTGATCTTCTCGCCGGGCGCGTAGCCCGTGTCGCCGCGTCCGTGCTCGAGGTTGTAGTGACGGATCAGGGCGTCCCAGGCCGCGGCCTCGTCCGCCTCGCCGGTCAGTTCCTTGATGGTCGCCGACAGCATGCGCTCGACGACCACCTGGTCGGTGTGTTCGGGCGACCACCAGTAGCCGTGGCCGGGGCCCTCCCAGTCGGTGGCGTCGGGATCGTGGCACCAGACGACGCGGCCGGGATGGATCCCCTCGGCCTCGCCGAGCGGATCGTTGACCGGGTGCGGAGCGGCCAACGACAGCGTGCTCGGCTGCGACAGCCACGCGGCCGCGCCGACGAGCAGGGCGAGGGACAGGCAGGCGGCCGCCGCCGCCCACCGCTTGCCGGACAGCAGGGTCCCGCCGCGCTGCAGCAGCTTCCAGGAGGCGAGGGTCCCCGCCACCCAGAGCACGAAGGCGCTGGCCAGGGGAAAGGCCGCGCGCTGGCAGGGATAGGCCGCGCGCGAGGGCTTGGGGATGACGCGGATCAGGAACCAGGCCAGGGCGAGAAAGCCCGTCAGCGGCAGCAGGACGCGCGCGCCGAAGCCGCCGCGGTCGCCTTCCCTGTCGTCCGGTCGGGTCATGCGGGTCGCCACTTTCGTCCGGGGGCGTGTGCCGCGCGATTGTCGCACGACGACTCATGAATCACAAGCCGGCGACCCCGAGACATGGTAGGGTCGCAAGGTCCCGAGACGCATGGAGGGTCGCCCATGTCCACGCTCGTCCTCGACAGACCCGCGCTGAAGACCGTCCTGCTGGACGCGCTGCTCTGCGTCGCCGTCGTCGCCGTCCCCGCCCTGTCCCACGCCGCGGCTCTCCCGCTCTACAGGTTCGAGCCCATGCGCCTGCTGCTCTTCGCGGCGATCCTCTGCTCGAACCGCCGCAACGCGCTGGCGATGGCCCTGTGTCTGCCGCTGCTGTCCACGTTGACCAGCGGACACCCGGTCTTTCCCAAGGTCGTGCTGATCCAGGGCGAGCTGGCGCTCAACGCGCTGGTGTTCTGCGCTCTCGTCCGCCGGTCGCACCGCTTCGTCCTCGCCGCCGCCGTCTCGGTCCTCGCCGCCAAGGCCGTCTACTACGCCGCCAAGTTCGTCCTGATCGAGGCGGCGCTGCTGGACGGCGACCTGGTCGCCACGCCCTGGACCTGCCAGTTCGCTGTGCTCGGGATCGTCCTGGTGGGTGGCGGAGTGGTCCGGCGTGCGAGGGGAACGGGACGGGTCTGATTCAGCGCGCCTGGCACCCGGGACAGAAATGCGTCCCCCGTCCCGCCACCACGATCTTCTCGATGATCCCGCCGCAACGCCGGCACGCTTCGCCCCGCCGCCCGAAGACGCGCAGCTTGCGCCGGAAGTTGCCGGGCTTGCCGTGGAAGTCGCGAAAGTCCAGGAACGTCGTGCCGCCGTGCTTGATGGACAACCGCAACACGCCCTTGGCGGCGTCGAAGATCCGTCGCGGCGTTTCATCGCCCGTGTCCGCCGGAACCGCCAGCGGGTGCACGCCGGCGCGGAACAGCGCCTCGTCCACGTAGATGTTGCCCAGCCCCGCCGCCACCGTCTGATCCAGGAGCACGGCCTTCCAGGGCGCCTTGCGGCCGCAGACCTTCGCGGACCACTCCGCGAAACGCACCTTCAGCATGTCCGGCCCGACGTGGGCGATGGCCGACGGACGCTCGCCGTCGTCCACCAGGGTCCAGCGCCCGAACTTGCGCACGTCGCGGTAGAAGACGGGCCGGCCGTCGAAGTCGAAGACGGCGTGGACGTGCTCGTCGGGAATGTACCGGGGATCGACGAAGACCTGTCCGGTCATGCGCAGGTGCAGCATGGCGTGGGCGGGCGAGGGGCCGTCGGCGTCGAAGGTCAGGATCAGGTACTTGCCGTGGCGATGGACGCTGTCGAGACGCCGGCCGAGGACGGCGCGGCGGAAGGCGCGAGCGCTCGGCTCGAAGATGCCCGCGAACTCCACGCGCAGCCCGGTCAGCCGGCGCCCGGCCAGCGCTGCGCGCAGGGCGACGGCGATGCTTTCGACCTCGGGCAGTTCGGGCATCAGAAACCGCGATCCTTCTTGATGACGTCGTAGGCCTCGTTGACCTTCTGCAGCTTCTCCTTGGCGAACTGCATGAAGTCCTCCGGCAGCCCCTTGCTCTGCAGCACGTCGGGATGGTACTCGCGCGCGATCTTGCGGTAGGCCTTCTTGATCTCCGCCTCGCTGGCGCCCGGCGGGACACCGAGTATCTCGTAGGACGAGCCCACCGCGGGCCCGGCGGGGCCGAAGAGGGCGCGGCATTCCTGGTAGTCGCGGTCGGTCAGGCCCAGGTCGCGGGCGATCTCGCGGATGAGCTTCTCCTCGGCGGGATGCAGCTGCCCGTCGGCGTGGGCGATCTGCAGCAGCAGGGTCACCAGGTCGCGCAGGCGGTCGGGGAAGGGACCGAGGATGCCGCGGGCCTGACGCGCCAGCTTCGCGGCGGGGATGGCGCTGTCGCGGGCCTCGTTGAAGATCCGGGCGGCCATGCGGCGGTCGGTGGCGGACATGCGCAGGTTGTCGCGCAGGAAGGCGTCGAAGGCCTGCACCTCCGCCTGCGTCACACGGCCGTCGGCCTTGGCGACCTTGGCCGCCAGGCTGATGAGCGTCACCACGAAGGCCGTCTGGGTGTCCTGGAAGACCCCGGTGCCGCCGAGGCGCGCGCCGCGGCGGGCGCCGCGGGTTCCCGCGCCGGGGTCGAGGACGTTGCCGCCGGCCTGGGAGCCGATGGCGCCGCCGATGATCATCCCGAGGGGACCGCCGAGCATGAAGCCCACCGTGCCGCCGAACAGAGCTCCCAGCAAACCCATTCGTCATCTCCTCATAGTCGGTAAAGCCGCCGCCTATCCGGTCGATGATAAGCCCGGAACGGGGTCCCGTCCACGGACCCTTGTCGTCTTCGTTTCACCCAAGAGTACGGGCGGCCCGGATCATGACGCATGAGGACAAACAAGGTCTTGCCAAAGAGGTTCTCGTCGAACGCATCCGCAACGAGATCATCCCGCTGTTCGACAAGCTAATCTCGGGCGAGGAGACCTATTTCGACAACCCCTATCTGGAGCGCAGCAAAGCGTTCGCCGACGGTACGCCCCTGCACTGTCCGGGCTCGACCGGCAAATACGAGCGTTGCTGGCAGTCGGTGGGCGAATACCGCCGCCAGGCCCATCCGGACGTTCTCTGCTTTCCGCACGACTGCAAGGAATGCCCTGTCTACCGCGGCGCCTGCCCGTCGGTGGTCGAGGAGCTGGGCGAGGCCTTCAACAACATGGTCTTCCTGCTGCACCGCAAGGACGAGACGGTACGCAACGCCATGAACTTCACGCGCGACCTGGCGCTCTCGCTCGAGAGCATGGACCTCGAGAACCATCTCATGCGCGAGCAGATGCACACCGACCCGCTCACCGGTCTATACAACCGGGGCTACCTGGACGAGTGTCTGGGCATGGAGGTGAAGCGCTGCCGCGACCACCGGCTGAACCTCTCCCTGCTCATGCTCGACATCGACCTGTTCAAGAGCTACAACGATCTCTACGGGCACCTGCAGGGCGACCGCATGCTGGCGCGTTTCGGGCGCCTGCTGCGGGCGGCGATCCGCGACACCGACCAGGCCTTCCGCTTCGGCGGCGAGGAGTTCGTGGTCCTGCTGCCCGGCACCAGCGGCGACGACGCGTACAAGGTGGCCGAGCGGATCCGAGAGCGTTTCGCGACCCTCGTGTTCAACGTGCCGCCGCGCAGCGGCAACCCCGAGGGACGCGAGTCGCGCACCGTGAGCGTCGGCGTCACGGCCTGCGCGGACGACATGGACGCCGAGGCGCTGCTGGCGTCGGCCGACCAGGCCCTCTACCGGGCCAAGAACAGCGGGCGCAACTGCGTGATCGCGCACTCCCTCCAGCCGGTCTGCTGAATCGTACCCCCTCGCCCGGGCCCGCGTTGCCCCTGGCACCGCGGGCCGCTTCCGTATATCCTGGCACGTACAGCGAGGAGGCGATATGGACGTCATGTCAGCGATCGAGACACGCCGCGCGGTGAAGAGGTTCGAACGGAACCTTGCGATGTCCGAGACGGACATCCGCACGCTCATGGAATACGCGATCATGTCGCCGACATCCTTCAACATCCAGAACTGGCGCTTCGTGCTGGTCACCGACCAGGACTCGAAGGACGCCATTCGCGACGCCGGCTGGAACCAGCCCCAGTTCTCCGACTGCTCGCTGCTGATCGTCATCTGCGGCGATCTCATGGCGCACGCCCGCAGCCCCGAGCGCTACTGGCGCAACGCTCCGGCGGCCGTCCGCGGGAGGGTCGTGTCCGCGATCACCGGTTACTACGGGAACGACGCGGCCGCCCGGCACGACGAGGCGCTCCGCTCCGGCGGCATCGCCGCCCAGACGATCATGCTGGCCGCCCGGGCCCTGGGCTACGACTCCTGCCCCATGATCGGCTTCGATTTCGCCCGGGTGGCGAAGATCGTCGGCCTGCCCCCGGACCACGAGATCGTGATGGCCGTCGCCGTGGGCCGCGGCGTCGAGGGGCCGCGGCCCCGCCCCGGCCGCATACCGCTCGCCGAAGCCGTCGTGCACAACCGTTTTCCCGGCGAAGGAACCGGCGCCTGAATGAAGAACACGACCGCTGAGACCGCCCCGCGCGAACGCCGGGACGTCCCGGACCATCTCAAGTGGGACCTGAGCGGCGTCTACGCCGACTGGGACGCCTGGGAGAACGACTACGCCGCCGTGGCCGGCGCGCTGGACGGCCTGTCCGGACTGCGCGGATCCCTGGGCGAATCCGCCGCCGCCATGCTGCACGCCATCGAGACCCTGCTGGACACGAACCGCCGCCTGGAGCTGGTGCGCGTCTTCGCCGCCATGAAAAGCGACGAGGACACGCGCCTCGGCGTCAACACCGAGCGCCGGGGTCGCGCCGGCCTGCTGGGCGTCAAGGTCGCCGAGGCCGCGAGCTGGTTCGAACCGGAGCTGCTGGCGATCGACGACGCCGTTCTCGCGCGTTTCCTGGCGGAGGAGGAAGGCCTGCGGCTCTACGCCCACTTCCTGGACGACATCCGCCGCAGCCGCCCGCACACCCTGGACGCGGCGCGGGAGGAGCTGCTGGCCGCCGCCGGCGCCATGGCGCGCGGCGCCGGGAACGTATTCAACGCCCTCGACAACGCGGATCTCGTCTTCCCCGCCGTTCGCGACGAGCAGGGCGACGAGGTCGAGTTGACCAAGGCCCGGTACAATCGGTTCGTGCGCTCGCGCGACCGGCGCGTGCGCGAGGAGGCCTTCGTCGCCCTGCACGAGACGTACGGCCGGGTGGCCAACACCCTGGCCGCGAACCTGGACGCCAACATCAACACCCACGTCTTCTACGCGCGCGCCCGCAACCATCCCGGCACCCTGGAGGCCGCGCTGCACGACAACGCGGTCCCCGTCGACGTCTTCCACAACCTGGTGGAGGCGGTCAACGACAACCTCCCCGCCATCCACCGCTACACCGCGCTCAAGAAGCGCGCGCTCGGCGTCGATCTGCTGCGCGAGTTCGATCTCTACGCGCCGCTGTTCGCGGACGGCGAGTTCACCTTCACCTACGAGGAATCCTGCGATCTGCTCCTGGCGGCGCTGGCGCCCCTCGGCGACGGCTACGTGGAGACCGTGCGGCGCGGCATCGCCGAACGCCGGATCGACGTGCACGAGAGCGCGGGCAAGCGGGGCGGCGCCTACTCCACCGGCGCCTACGACACCCCGCCGTTCGTCCTGCTCAACTGGAGCGGCCAGCTGCGTGACACCTTCACCCTGGCCCACGAGATGGGCCACTCCCTGCACAGCTGGCACGCCGTCGCGCACCAGCCCTACGTCTACGGCGACTATCCCATCTTCACCGCCGAGGTGGCGTCGACCTTCAACGAGCTGCTGCTGATGGACCACCTGCTGCGCGTGACCGGGGACAGGGACAGGCGCCTGTTCCTGCTGGACGCCTATCTCGACCAGCTCAACGGCACGGTCTTCCGCCAGACCATGTTCGCCGAGTTCGAGCACGCCGTGCATCTCGTCGTCGAGCGCGGCGGGACCCTGACGGCCGACCGTCTCGACGGCATGTACCTGGAGATCCTGGCCCGCTACTGGGGACCCGAGCTGGATCTCGGCGACGCGCTCAGCGCCCGCACCTGGTGCCGCATACCGCACTTCTACTACAACTACTACGTCTACCAGTACGCCACGGCCTTCGCCGCCTCGGTGGCGCTGTCGCGTCGGGTTCTTGCGGGCGGCGCGGCCGAGCGCGATGATTACCTCGGATTCATGAGGTCGGGCAGCAGCCGCTACCCGGTGGATACGTTGCGGCGGGCCGGCGTCGACATGACCACGCCGGAGCCTGTCGCGGGCGTCTTCGCCCTTTTCACGGATTTGCTGGACCAGGTGGAGAGCCTGCTGTCCGGGGAGTGATGCGGATGACGAACGCACCCGTGGCGAAATTCGTTTTGCTGATGTCCGTGCTCCTCGTCGTGGCGGGCTGCGGCGAGGACGCCGAAGAGGGCGCGCCGCCGGCCGGAGACGCCCGGACCGCCGCCGCGACGGACGCGGACGACGCGTGGGCGCCGATCTCCGCCACGGCCGGGGGCCCCAGGACGGAATTCGCCGATCCCGAGGCCTTCACCCATCCCCAGGGTCGCTTCCGCGTCCGCTGGCCGGCCAACTGCGTGGGTGTGCGCACCCGGCTCCAGGAGAACGCGTCCGCCCCCGGCCAATACGACATGGTGAGCGCCACGGGCGTGGTCGACGGCGACCCGGACTGCGGCTACACCGTCTGGGCCTGGTTCAACGAAGCGGACGGCGCCGCCGCCACGGCCGAACGGGTGACGTCCCGCATGGCGGCCATCATCGGCAGCCGCAAGCTGACCATCGTGAAGCAGGGTCCCATCATGCGTCTCGGCATGGAGGGCGCGGTGGCCTACTGCCGCGAGGAGGCCACGGGCCTGATCTTCTGGATCGAGGCCTATCTGAGCCTGGGCCGCACCCTGCTGGTGGCCGCCTGGGAACGCGGCGATTACATGTTCGCGGATCCGGAGATCCTGCGGTTCTTCCGGTCCGTGGAGTTCGTGGATTAATCCCGCATCCGTTTGACACCCCGTCCCCCCGCGCTATCATGGGCGCAGACTAACTTTTCTTGTTCCGGGGGATGCCAGGGGGGCCACATGGTCGGGAAAATCACGCTCACGGCCAGCCAGGAAGACTATCTCGAGGCCATACACCACGTCATCGCCGAGAACCGGGTCGCCCGCTCGCGCGACCTCGTGTCCCGCCTCGGCGTGAACAGCTCGTCGGTGACGCAGGCCCTGCGCGCCCTGTCGCAGAAGGGCCTGATCAACTACGAGCGCTACGGCGTCGTCACGTTGACCGACGCCGGCGAGGAGCAGGCCCACGACGTGATCCGCCGGCACGAGGCGCTGCGCGACTTCTTCGTGCGGATCCTGCTGGTGGACGTCGAGACGGCCGAGACAGCGGCCTGCAAGATGGAACACGCCATGCCCCGCACCATCGTCGACCGGCTCGTGCAGTTCATCGACTACGCCAACCGCTGTCCCCGCGGCAGCGCGGATTGGGTGGAAGGCTTCGGTTTCTTCTGCCGTAATCACGCTGGCGGCCCCTGCGAAGTCTGCGACGAGATCAACCAGCCGGGATCCCCGAAGACAGAGGACTGAGCCGCGCGCGCCCGCGCGGGAGGTGGCAATGAGAATTGCAGGGACGGCGGTCGGGCTGCTCGTGTTCGCGACGGCGCTGCCGCTGGCGGCCCAGGACCCGGGCCGTGAGGCGAAGGATACCGTCGCCGGCACCGTCGAGCTGCGCCAGGACACGCAGGCGTCGAACGACGCGTGGGCCCGGGAAAGGTCGCACCTGCTGGACCGCTACCGCGGCCTGCAGTCGGAACTCGTTTACCTGGAGCAGCGCACCGCCGCCGAGACCGAACGGGTGACGGCCAGGCAGGCGCGCGCCGACGAGCTGCGCCGCCGACTGGCGGAATCGACCCGGCTGGAAGCCTCCCTGCAGGACACCCTGGACGTGATCTGCGGCCGCCTGGAGTCCTGGGTCGCGGCCGACGCGCCCTTCCTGCCGGGCGAACGCGAGGCCCGCCTCGCCGCCTTGCGCCGCGAACTGTCGCGTCCCGAGGCGTCGCCCGGCGAGAAGCTGCGCCGCCTGCTCGAGGCCCTGCAGGTGGAGACCGGCTACGGCGCCACCGTGGAGGTCTACCAGGACCGCATCGCGGCCGGCGGGGAGGAGCTCTTCGTCGACGTGCTGCGCCTCGGCCGCCTGGCCCTCTTCTGGCGCACGCCCGACGCGAAGCGCGCCGGCTGGCACGATCCCGCCGCCGGGACCTGGACGGAGCTGCCGCGACGGTATCGCCGCAGCATCGGGCTGGCCCTGGAGATGGCGTCGCGCATGCGCCCGGTCGAGCCGGTGTCGTTGCCGCTGGGGAGGATCGCGCCATGAAGCGCAACCTCCTGCCGATCTGCCTCCTGCTGGCCGTCCTCTCGTCCGCCGCCGCGGCCCAGGACATCCGCGAGGCGGTGCGCAAGGCGCGGGCCGACCGCGAGCAGGCCTTCGCGGAGGCTGCCGAGGCGGAGCACCGCATCCTTGCCGACCGCGACTCCCTGACCGCCGCAGTCGCCGGCCTCGAGGCCCGCCGAGACGACCTCCAGGCCGGCCTCGACGCGCTGGCGC
>JAHIYU010000121.1 GCA_018814885.1 bacterium
CGCGGAAGGCGTCGGCGACGTCCGCCGCACCGGGAACGGAGGCCGGCGGCGGCGGTTCGTCCAGCGTGGCCGGATGGGGCGAGGGATGGGCCGACCAGAGCCGCTTGCCCCGCGCGTCGGCCAGCACCAGGTTGCCGCGGGGGCCGAAGAGCTGGTGCGCGAGGACGTGGCGCGCGCCGTCGGCGCCCGCGAAGGTCAGGTAGACGATGCGATCGTCGGCGGGCGCGGCGATGCACGATAGCACGGCGTCCTTGAGATAGGGCGTGGGGGTGAGTTGTTTCTGGGGCACGCGACCCAGGGCGGCGTCCCAGGTGCGGGGCAAGGTCTCGTTCGCGTCCCAGAGCACGGCGGCCCCGGGCAGGGCCATCAGAAAGAGATGTGCGGGGGAACCGGGGTCCTCCCGCACATCTTGTCGATCATCGACCAGGGTCAACCGCAGCCAGCCGGGTCCGCCGGCCAATCGCACCAGACGACATCCCGCCAGCCTCGCCTGCCATGCGGCGGCCAGCCGGGCCACCAGGTCGGGCGATCGCCAGGGCTGCGGATCGCCTATCACGACCTAGAAGAAGTTCAGATAGGCGCCGGCCTTGAAGTCGGCCGTGTAGTCGCTCAGGCCGATCTCCAGCTCGAAGCCCAGCTCCTTGCCGGATTCCATCCTCTTCTTCAGGCCCGCGATGCCGGTGATGCCGAACTCGCTACCCGAATCGTCGACAACGCCGCTCCAGCCTGCGGGGACTTCCCAGCTCCAGAACGTGAGGCCGGCGCCGCCGCCGGCGTAGGGCGTGAAGCCGCCCATATCGGTGGTCGAGAAGCTGTAGAGCACGGTCCCGAAGACGTAGATGAACGTGAAGTCGTCGCCGAAGCCGGCGTCGACCTTCGGCACCAGCCACAGATCCGGGGACAGCTCGGTCAGGTACATCTGGCCGCCCACGAAGAACTGGTCGGGCGAGGAGCTCAGGCCGGCGCGTACGCCGATGGGGTTGCCGGCGAAGGCGCTGCCGGCGGCGAGCAGGCCGATCAGGGCGACTGGCAGAACGATGCGTTTCATCGGATCCCTCCTGTTGATGAGGCAGGTTATTTGCTGGCAAGGTCAAACGTCGGAACATTCTGCGACTGAAACGATGTGTTCGTCAACCGCATCTTTGGTTGTGGACCGGGGCGCCCTTGCCTACACTTCACCCCGACACGACGGAACCCGTCAACGGAACGGAGTCGAGATGTTCAGCATGACCGGTTTCGGCAGCGGCGAGGCCGCCGCGGGGACGAGCAGGATCACCGTGGAACTGCGCGCGGTCAACCACCGCTTCCTGGACGTGGCGGTGAAGCTGCCGCCCGTCCTGGCGTCCTTCGAGATCGATATACGCAACGTGCTCAAGGCCCGCGTGGCTCGCGGGCGCGTCTCCGTCTTCGCCCAGATCGAGTGCAGCGACGACGACGCGCTGCTGTCGTTGTCGCCGGAGCGCCTGGCGGACGGCGTCGCCACCCTGCGCGGGATGGCCGACGCCTGCGAGCGGGGGGGGGTACCCCGTCCCCCCATCGGGCTGGAACACCTGCTGGCCCTGCCCGGTCTCTTCCAGTCCGAGGCCAGGAGCGAAGACGGCGAGGTCCTGCGCGCGGCCCTGCTCGCGGCCCTGGACGTCGCGGTGAACGGCCTGCAGGAGATGAAGCGCATCGAGGGACAGGAGACCGCCGCCGAGATGAAAACGCGCCTGGTCGCGGTGCGTGACAACCTGGACAAGGTGACCGTCCTGATCCCGGACGCCCAGAACGATATCCTCGCCAAGCTGCAGGAGCGTCTGACCAAGCTGCTCGACGACGCCGTGGAGCCCCAGCGCCTGGTGCAGGAGGCGGCGCTCATCACCGACCGCGGCAACATCAACGAGGAATGCGAACGCCTGGCCAGCCATCTCGACCAGTTCGCCGGCGCGCTGGACGGCGGCGGCCAGGTGGCCAAGCGGCTCAACTTCCTGCTGCAGGAGATGCACCGCGAAGTGAACACCATGGGTTCGAAGACCCAGAATATGGAGATCACCAACGCCGTGATCGCCATGAAGGAGGAGATCGAGTCCATGCGCGAACAGGTCCAGAACCTGGAGTAGGCGATGCTCGTGCTGATTTCCGGCCCCAGCGGCGCCGGCAAGACCACCTTCGTCAAGTCCCTGCTCGCGAGCGATCCGCGCGTGAAGTTCTCCGTGTCCACCACCACGCGTCCGATCCGCCGCGGCGAGACCGAGGGCGTCGACTATCATTTCGTCGACGACGGCAGGTTCGACGCGCTGCTCGCCGCCGACCTCTTCATCGAGTGGGCGGACGTGCACGACCATCGGTACGGCACCCGCCGGGACCACGTGCAGGGGATCATCGACGAGGGGTCGGTCCCGCTGCTGGACCTGGACGTCCAGGGCGGCAAGCAGGTCATCGACATCTACGGCGACGATCTGGTCTCGGTCTTCGTCTTCCCGCCGTCGTGGGAGGTGCTGGAAAGGCGCCTGCGCGACCGCGGCACCGACGGCGAGCAGGTCATCCAGACCCGCCTCGACAACGCCCGCTGGGAAGTGGGCTACGCCGGGTACTACCGCTACTGGATCGTCAACGACGATCTGGACGGGGCCCTGCGCCGCATGCGGGCCATCATCACGGCGGAGAAGTGCCGGCGGGAACGGTTCGCGTCGTCGCCGCTCGCCTAAGCATCCGGCCGGGTACAACGTCTTGAAAACGGGTCGGTTGGAGAATCAACTTGTCGGAATCGATCTCTTGTCATAAGCTATAGGGTCCGGTCGACCGCCGGCGAGGCATGGATGTGCCCGGCGGTTCCCGAAATGTCCGGTGTCCAGGATCCAAACAAAGGTGACCCGATGACCTACGTCCGCCGCAGAGATGTGACCGACAAGATCACCAACAAGTTCGAGGCCATCAAGGTCATGGCCCTCGAGAGCCGTCGCCTGAATGACCGCGCCCGCAGCGTGGGCATCGTGCTGCCGGGCAAGCTGACGTCGATCGCGATCCAGCGCCTGATCAACGGCAAGGTGGAATATTACGACCAGCGCGAGCGCGCCGCCAAACTCCTGGAGGAACAGGGAGAGGAGTAGATCATGTCGCAGGCCAACGTCCTGCTGCTGGTCACCGGAGGCATCGCCGCCTACAAGTCCTGTCACCTGACCCGCCTGCTCGCCCGGGCGGGTTTTTCCGTGCGTGTGGCCATGACGGCCTCGGCGCAGCGTTTCGTGGGGCACGTGACGTTGCGCGCCCTCTCCGGGCATCCGGTGGCCATCGATCTGTGGGGCGAGGGCGAGACCGATCTCCTCGACCACGTGAACCTGGCCCGCTGGGCCGACGTCGCCGTCGTCGCGCCGGCCACAGCCAACCTGCTGGGCAAGGCGGCGGGCGGTATCGCCGACGACATGGTCACGACCCTCCTGCTGGCCTGCGAGGGCGAGCTGGTGCTGGCCCCGGCCATGAACGACGGCATGTGGCGCCATCCCGCCGTGCAGGCAAATCTGGAATTGCTGCGCGAGCGCGGCGCCCATGTGGTGGAGCCCGGTAAGGGTTGGCTGGCCTGCGGCGTCGAGGCCGACGGACGCATGGCCGAGCCGGAGGATATCCTCGACCGCGTCGTCGCCGTGGCCGGCGACCGCCCCGCCCGTCCGTCGGCTCCGGGGGACCCCGCCCGGCCCCTGGCCGGACGCCGCCTGCTGGTGACCGCCGGGCCGACCCGCGAGTCCCTGGACGCCATCCGCTACGTCAGCAACCGGTCCACCGGCGCCATGGGCGTGGCGCTGGCGCGGCAGGCCGCCGGACTGGGCGCCGAGGTGACGCTGATCCACGGCCCGCTGTCGGTGCCCGTCCCCGCCGCGCTGGGACGACGGGTCGCGGTGGAGACCGCCGCCGAGATGGCGGCCGCCGTCGGTGAGCACCTGCCCGGCGCCGATTTGCTGCTCATGAGCGCTGCCGTGGCCGACTTCGCGCCCGCGAGCGTCAGCGACGGCAAGCTCAAGAAGGAATCACTGGGCACCTCCTGGAACGTGCCCATGATGCGCACCGTCGACATCCTGGCCGAGGTCGTCGATCGCGCGGCACATCCCGGCCTGACGGTCGTCGGCTTCGCCCTGGAGACCAAGGACCTGGTCGAACGCGCCCTGGAGAAACTGCGGGCCAAGGACATGGATTTCATCGTGGCCAACGACCCGACAGCCGCGGGCACCTTCGGCGACGGCGTGCACGAGGTCCTGCTGATCGGCCCCGACGGCGTGCTGTGGGAGAGCGGCCGGATGGACAAGCGCGCCCTCGCCCGCGATCTCCTGCTGCAGCTCGCGCCGCGCCTGCGCCCGGTCGGGGGAGAGGCATGAGCGAGGACAGCCTGGACCGTCTCGCGCGCGATCTGCGCACCTATCTGAAGCAGCGACAGGAAACCGGCGTCGAGTGGTACCTGGACGAGGGACCGCCGGACGGCGCGGCACCCGTCGCCGGCGAAGCCGCGACGCCGTCTCGGGAGCCCGCCGCCGCGCCGGCCGCACCCCGACAGCCGCAGCCGACGGAGTTTGAGACGGTCTGCGAACGTTTCGTCCAGGACACCCTCGAGCAGATCCGGCAATACCGGCGGCAGCCCACGCAGCCGCAGGAGCAGGACATGTTCGCCGCGCCAGAAGATGCCCCGGCGGCGTCGACGCCCGAGCAGAAGGCCGGGGCGCTCGAGGCGCTGGCCGCCGCGGTTGCTGCCTGCGAGGCCTGCAAGCTGCACCCGACCCGCACCAACACGGTCTTCGGCGTGGGCAATCCAGACGCGCAGCTGGTGTTCGTGGGCGAGGCGCCGGGCCGCCACGAGGACGAGCAGGGCGAGCCCTTCGTGGGCCGCGCCGGCAAGCTGTTGACCGACATCCTGAACGCCATCGGTTTCGAGCGCGAGGACGTCTACATCTGCAACATCCTCAAATGCCGCCCGCCGCAGAACCGCGATCCCGAGCTGGACGAGGTCCGCGCCTGCGAGCCGAACCTGAAGCAGCAGCTGGAGATCCTGCAGCCCAAGGTCATCTGCTGCCTGGGGCGTCACGCGGCGATGACCCTGCTGGATACCCGCGCCAGCCTGCGCAACCTGCGCGAGGCAGTGCACTTCTACGAGGGCATCCCCGTCGTGGCCACCTACCATCCCGCCGCCTTGCTGCGCAACCCCCACTGGAAGCGCGACACCTGGGATGACGTGCGCAAGCTGCGCGCCCTGCACGACGCCCTCTGCACCGACGGCAGCCGCGCGACCGGAACCCGCGCCGAAGACGCGACATGAGCGGACAGGCCGTGCTGACCTGCCGCGGCCTGGAGATCGCCCCCGGCGGCCGCACCCTGCTTTCCGGCCTCGACATAAACCTGCGTCCCGGCGAGCTGGTGGGCCTGCGCGGCCCCTCGGGCAGCGGCAAGACCTCGCTGCTGCGGGTGGTCTGCGGTCTGGATGATCCCGCCGCCGGCGAGATCGCCCTGCGCGGCACGACGCCCGGCGTGATGGGCTGGCCCCGCTTCCGCCGCCTAGTCTCGCTGGTGGCCCAGGAGCCCCTGCTGCCGGCGGGCACGATCGGCGCGGCCCTGGCTCGTCCCTTCGGTTTTCGCGCCTGCCGCGACGCGGTCTTCGATCCCGCCCGGGCGCGGGCGGCGCTGGCCGAAGTCTTCGTCGATCCGCCCGGACTCGATCGCGACGCCGGCGTGCTCTCGGTGGGGGAGCGCCAGCGGATAGCCCTGGCCCGCGCCCTGCTGCTGGATGCGCAGGTGCTGCTGCTGGACGAACCGACCAGCGCCCTCGATCCGGCGGCCGCGTCGCGCGTCGAGGACGCGGTGAGACGCCGCGCCGCCGCCGCCGGACAGGCGGCCCTGATCGTCTCCCACGATCCGGCCCAGACCGAGCGCTGGTGCGACCGGGTAGTCGATCTCGCGGCCCACGCGGGAGGCCGTCCATGACCGAGACGGCGCCCGTGCTCTCCTGGCTGGATCTGGTCGCCGCGGGCGGATTGCTGCTGCTGGCCGGCGCGGTGAGCCTGGTCCTGCGCCTGGGCCTGGAGAAGCGCCTGCTGGTCGCGGCCCTGCGCACCGTGGTGCAGCTGCTCGCCGTGGGCTACGTGCTGCGCTTCGTCTTCACCGGCGAGAAGGCGCTGGTGGTGGCGGCCATGGCCGCGGTGATGGTGACCGCCGCCGGGCACGCCGCAGTCCAGCGCGCGGGACGCACCTTCGCCGGCGTGCACGCGATGGCCTTCGTGGCGCTGGTGGCCAGCGCCGGCGCGACCATCTGGCTGGTCACCAACGTGGTGATCTGCGCCGAGCCCTGGTGGCGGCCGCGCCTGATGATCCCGCTGCTGGGCATGATCCTGGGCAACGGGCTGACCGGCATCTCCCTCTGCCTCGATACCCTGCTGGAACGCCTGGACGAGCGCCGCGCCGCCGTCGAGGCCGATCTGGCCTGCGGCGCCACCCGCTGGGAGGCCGCGCGCGAACCGCTGCGCGACGCCGTGCGCAAGGGCATGATCCCCATCGTCAACGCCATGACCGTGGCGGGACTGGTCTCGCTGCCCGGCATGATGACCGGCCAGATCCTCGCCGGCGCCGAACCCCTGCAGGCGGTGCGCTACCAGATCGTGGTGATGTTCATGATCGCCGCGGCCACGTCTCTGGGCGCAATCATGGTGGCGCTGCTGGTCTACCGGCGGCTGTTCAACGAGCGGCACCAGCTGCGGCGGGAAATCGTGCGCCGACGCTAACCGGTCTTCCGTACCGTCACCATCGCGAACTCGAACCGCTCGTCGCAACCGGTGATGGGCGGCTCGAACACCGCCCCCGTCAGCCCCGCGTCCGCCAGCGCCGCGACCAGCTCCTCGTCGCGCCAGGCCTGGTGGCACTGGGCGAAGCGCTCCACCTCGCCGGTTCGCGCGTCGATGATCCAGTAGACGGTGATCTCGGCCTGGGCGTCCTCGTCCCAGTGGTGCCGCTGCAGCCAGAAGTGGGGGCCGTCGCAGAGCGGCGACGATTCGTGGAGCTGCCATTCGTTGACGTCTTCGCGGTCGAAGGAATCGTAGGGTTGCACCTCCAGGGCGAACAGGCCGCCGGGCCTGAGCACCGAGGACAGACGCTTCAAAAAACGGCGCGCCACGTCGGTCTGGAACGAGTTGAATTCCCCGAACCAGAAGGTGACCGCGTCCACCGCGCCGAACAGCGCGAGGGCGTCGTCGTCGAGACGCGTGAGGTCCGCGTGGTGGAAGCCGCAGGCGAGGCCTTCCTGCGCGGCGACCGCGCGCGCGTGGTCCAGCGGCGCCGGCGCGAAGTCGAAGCCCACCGTCTCGTGGCCGCGGCGGGCGATCTCGTGGCAGTACAGGCCCGGGCCGCAGCCCACGTCCAGCACGCGCAGGCCGCGTTCGGCGCCCGCCAGGACGCGCAGCCGCTCGCAGAGCCAGCCCACGTGGTGGCCGATCACGTCCAGGGTGCGGCTGGCCATGTGGGTCCGCTGGTCGAGGTGGATGGCGAGCATGCGCTCGCTGAAGGCGGGCTCGTGCCAGGGGATCTTGTCGCCGTCATGCCAGGGCCGAGGCGCAGTCGGATCGTCCTTGATGCGCCGCCAGGCCTCCATGAGTTTTCCACAATCGTTCACCATATCTTCTCCACGTCCCTGCTCGATCGCAGTCGCTTGCCACAACGTTTCTTGCGCGGGATCATGCCTCAGCCGGGGGTGACTTTTCCACCCCTATCCACAGGCCGTCCCGGGCTTATGCAGGGGGTCGTCCACAGATTGATCCACAGGAAAAAGTGGCCGCGGGGCAAGTCGTCTTCCACGTCCGCCCCCGATGTGATACATTCGCCGATCCAGCCCCACATGTCACGCCAGCCAGCGAGGAATGGACGACTTGGAACCCGAACTGAGCCGCGCCCCCGCCCCAGGCCGCATCGCGCCCGGCCACCGCCTGCCGCCCCAGAACCAGGACGCAGAACGCGCGATCCTGGGCGCCGTCATGCTCGACCGCGACGCCCTGGGCATCGCCCTGGAGACCATCGACGACGGGGACTTCTACCGCGTCGAGCACCGGACCATCTTCCAGGTCATGTGCGAGCTCTACGAGAACGACCAGGCCATCGACGGCATCACCGTCGCCGAGGAGCTCGAACGGCGCAACGCCCTGCGCAAGGTCGGTGGCAACGACTACCTGGCGGACATCCTGGCCGGCACCGCGACGGCCGCCAACGTGTCCTACCACGCGCGCATCGTGCGCGACAAGTCGATCCTCAGGCGGCTGATCCACGTCAGTGGGGAGATCGCCGGCGACGCCTTCGAGGCGTCCCAGGAGACCGACACCATCCTCGACAACGCCCAGACCAAGATCTACCACATCGCCGAGAACCGTCAGACCCAGGCCTTCTTCCCGGTCAAGGACGTGGTGCCGGAGACCTTCCGCCGCATCGACGAGGCCTCGCGCAGCAAGGGCGACGTGACGGGGCTCGCCACCGGTTTCACCGAGCTGGACCAGCGCACCGCCGGGCTGCAGAACTCGGACCTGATCGTCCTGGCCGCGCGCCCGTCCATGGGCAAGACGGCGCTCGCCTTGAACATCGCCTACCACGCGGCGGTGAACGAGAAGGTGCCGGTCGCCTTCTTCAGCCTGGAGATGGCCAAGGAGCAGCTCGTGATGCGCCTGATCTGCGCCAGCGGCGGCTTCAACAACCACGACCTGCGCCGCGGACACATCAAGCCCGAGGACTGGCCCAAGCTCACCGAGGCCTGCAGCCGGCTCTCCGACGCGCCCATCTTCATCGACGACTCCAGCGGCATCTCGGTCCTGGAGATGAAGGCCAAGGCGCGGCGCCTGAGGCAACAGCACGACATCGGCCTGATCGTCGTGGACTACATGCAGCTGATGACCGGCACCGCCCGCGCCGAGAACCGCCAGCAGGAGATCTCGGTGATCAGCCGCAACCTGAAGGGCATGGCCAAGGATCTCGACGTGCCGGTTATGGCCCTGAGCCAGCTCTCGCGCGCGGTGGAGAGCCGCGGCGACCACCAGCCGCTGCTGTCGGACCTGCGCGAGTCCGGCTCGATCGAGCAGGACGCGGACGTGGTGCTCTTCCTCTTCCGCGAGGAGTACTACAAGCCGGACGACGACTCGGTGAAGAACCGCGCTACTGTCAATATCGGCAAGCAGCGTAACGGACCCATCGGCAGGTTCGATCTGCACTTCCACAAGGCTTTCACGCGGTTCGGGAATCTGCAGCGGTAGCCACGCCGTGCCCGCGCTGACAAGGCGAAGCGAGGATGCGATGAACTCGTCAGGAATTACCCGCATCGTGGGCGTCCCGATGTTCCCGCTCCCGGACTACTACCTCTTCCCGGGCGCCCTGGTGCCCTTGCACATCTTCGAGCCGCGTTACCGGCAGATGATCTCCGACCTGCTCGACACGGCCGGCCGCCTGGTCGTGGGCACGATCCGCGCCCAGGATGCGCAGACCGCCTACGGCCCTTCGGTCTTCGCCATCGGCGGCCTCGGCGAGATCGTCAGCCATCGCCGCCTCGACGACGGCCGCTACCTGATCTGGCTGCTGGGTCTCGAGCGCGTGCGGCTGAAGGAGATCGACAGCGATCGGCTCTACCGCCGCGTCGACGCCACCGTCTTGCCGGACGAGGTTGGGAACGAGCAGCGCAACGCCGAGCTGGCGCCGCGGCTGCGTGCCGCCATCGAAAAACGCATGCTCCCCGGCATCGAGCTGTCGGCGAGCCTGGGCGCCGGGCTGCTCGCGGACATCCTCCACCAGCACCTGCCCCTCTCGATCGCCCAGAAGGACTGGGTGCTCGCCCAGCGCAACGTCACCCGGCGCGCCGAGGCCGCGCTCGCCTGGCTCGACGGTATCGCCGACGAGGCCGAGGCGTGACCGGAGCTCCCGACAGACCGCCGCGGATCCTGATCACCAACGGCAGCCGCATGTGGGGCGGCACGGAAAATTGCGCCCTGCGCCTGGCCGCCGGCCTGCGGCGGCGCGGCTGCGCGGTGCGCTTCCTGTGGGGCCACGAGGTCGTCGGCGAACGCGTCCGGGCGGCCGGCGTGCCCGGGACGCGGCTGCGTCTGCGGGCCGACGCGGACCTGTCCGGTCTGTGGCGCCTGGTCCGCGAACTGCACGGTCACCGGGCCGAAGCCCTGCTCGCCACCCGCTGGCGCGAATACCTCCTGGGCGGGATCGCCGCCCGGCTGGCGCGCACGCCCCGCATGGTCTGCCAGCTCGGCCTGCAGGTGGCGCCCAAGCCCGACTTCAAGCGCAAGCTCATCTTCCGCCTCGCCGATCGTGTGATCGTCAACGCGGAGGAGATCCGCCAGGGGCTGCGGCGATGCACCTGGATCGAGCCGGACAGGATCTCGGTGGTGCATAACGGCGTCGACCTGGAGCGCTTCCGCGATCCCGCCGGCGGCGCGGCGTTTCGCGCCGGGCTCGATATACCCGCTGCCGCGCCCCTGGTCCTGAACGTCGGCGCCCTGACACCCCAGAAGGATCACGCCATCCTGGTCCGGGCCGCCGCGCGCCTGGTGTCGTCAGTGCCCGATGTCCACGTGGCCGTGGTCGGGGAGGGTTTTCTGCGGGACGAGATCGCGGCGATGATAGCGCAAGCGGGCGTCGGCGACCGTTTCCATCTGGCCGGCTTCCGCAGGGACGTGCGCCCGGCCCTGGCCGCCGCCGATCTCTTCGTGCTCTCCTCGTACAACGAGGGCATGCCGTGGGCGTTGATCGAGGCCATGGCGTCGGGTCTGCCGCTGGTGGCCACCGACATCTCCGGCACGCGGGCCTGCGTGGAAGACGGACTAAACGGCCTGATCGTCCCGGCGCGGGATCCCGGGGCCCTGGCCGACGCCTGCGCCCGCCTGTTGACCGACCGACCGCGGCGCGAGGACATGGCCCGGGCCTCGCGGCGCCTAGCCGTCGAGCGCTTCGACGAGGAACGCATGATCGACGAGACCCTCCACCTCCTCCGCGGATGACGATCGTCATGGACGACCTGCACCTGATCGACCTGGTCCAGGAGAAGCGCGGCTACCGCAGGTTCATCACCAGCTGGCTGCACCGCGGTCCGGACCTGACCTATCTCGTCGACACGGGTCCCGCGTGCACCGCGGACGACCTGCTGCGCGCGCTGCGACGGCTTGGCGTGGCGCGGCTGGACTGGATCCTGCTCACCCACGTCCACCTGGACCACGCCGGCGCCGCGGGGCACGTGGCGGACGCGTTTCCCGAGGCCCGGGTCGTATGCTGGCCCAAGGCCGCGCCGCACCTGGTGGAGCCGTCGCGGCTGTGGGAGGGCTCGTTGCAGGTGCTGGGCGACACCGCCCGCATGTTCGGCGAACCGGCCCCCCTCGACCCCGGGCGCATCCTCCATCCCGACCGGCTGGCGAGCCGAGGCCTCCGCTGGCTGCATACGCCGGGACACGCCCCGCATCACGTCAGCTACGTGCACGGCGACGTCCTCTACGGCGGCGAGGCCGCGGGCATGACCTGCCCGACCCGCAGCGGCGTGCCCTACCTGCGCCCCGCTACGCCGCCGCGCTTCTACCTGGACGTGGCGCTGGACTCGCTGGCGAAGCTGCAGGCCCTCGACCCCCCGCCCGCCCGCTTCGCCTTCGCCCACTACGGTCTGGCCGAGGACACGGCGTCGATCCTGCGGCACGGCCTGGCGCAGCTGACGTCGTGGGTGGCGTCCGTGCGGGATCTCTGCGTCGAGACGGGCGCCGGCGCCTGGTCGCCTGAGTTCCAGGCGCAGGCCATCGCCCGCCTGTCGCAGAACGATCCCCTCTTCGCCCCCTTCGCCGACCTGGAGGACGACCTGCAGGATCGCGAGCGCGAGTACATCCGGAACACGCTGGAGGGAATGCTGGGCCATCTGGCCAGGGAGAGTCAGGCGTGAACGTCCAGCAGGAGGCCGGTCATGCGGTCGGCGGTGCGCAGGACGGAGGAGCCGGCCTGGAAGCCCCGCAGGATCTGCTTGGCCTCGACGACGTCCTTGACCAGATCGACGGGCGCCGTGGCGGAACCGCTCCCGCCCAGGCGCCAGCGCGACACGCGGTCGGCGATGCCGGCCATGCGGTCCTGATGGGCGATCATGCCGGCAAGGGCGGTGTGCAGGGCGGAGATGCTCATGGTAGACCTCACCGCGCTCCTTATCGACAGCCTCGGCGGGAACTTGAGTCTTCTTTTCGATCGCGGGGCATTTCAGCGTACCAGTGTCAATTTTCCCGAGGTCATCCGGCCGTCGGCGCGCAGCCGCACCAGGTAGGCGCCGCTGGCGGCCTGCCGTCCGCCTTCGTCGCGGCCGTCCCAGGTGACGGCGTGGGATCCGGCGCCGTACGTGTCACCCCGGGCCAGCGTGCGCACGCGGCGGCCGTCCGCTGACCAGACGGTCAGGTCGACGGGACCGTCCGCTGCGAGGATGAAGCTGATCTCCGCGCGGGGGTTGCCCGGATTGGGGGCGATCGCCAGGCGGGGCGGCCGCGCGGGCGCGTCGCCCACCGCGACACTGGTGTCCAGACGCAACCAGACGGGATTGGTGTAGGCGCGGTGACCGGCGCCGCCGTCGTCGGTGAGGCATTCGGCGCGCAGGGCGCACCAGCCGGTCGGCAGCATCCCCGCCAGGTCCAGCGCGTCGCCGCCCGCGAGGCCCAGGCCCTGCGCGGCCGGTGCGTAGCTCGCCAGCGCCGTCCTGCCGCCGGGTTCGACCAGCCACAGGGTCACCGCCGAGATCTCCCCGAACTCCGGCAGCGAGGCCCAGCGCAGGTGCAGCACGCCGACGTGGTCGGGGTGGCGTGCGGCGTCGCCGCCCAGGGCGACGTCGCGTTCGCCGTACCAGTCGCCGTCGCCGTCGGCGTCCAGGCCGATCTCCAGGAAGGGTCCGTCGGTCGCCACGGATCGTCCCGCGCGCAACGCCGCCAGCAGGGCCTGCTGCGGCGGGACCTCTCCGGCGGGTGCGCCGGGCGCATACACCACCGTCTGCACCTTGCCCAGCCCGTTGTCCTCGGCGTAGTCGTCCAGGCTCATGTGGCTCGAATAGTTGAAGTCGCCGTGGGCGTCGCTGCCGCCGGAGACGAAGATCTTCCTCGGGGATCCGGACGCCAGGTCGTCCCGCAGCAGGTCGTCCCACAAGGCGACGCCGGCGAGGAGCTCGCCGGGGTAGGGATCGTCGGCGGGGACACCGGCGTCGAAATCGTGCCAGGGGTCGTACTGGTCCGTCGAGTAGACCGTGCGGCGGGTGTTGAAGATCTCCAGGCCCCGAAAGCTCTCGCGCTGGAGCGCGGCGGCGAGGTCCTCATCGCCCCAGAGCGCGCCGTTGACGCCGAAGTCCAGGCCCAGCACCTCGGTGGAGAGGTCGCTGAGGGGATGGGCCGCGTAGGCGAAGCCGCCGCCCGACAGAGCGTCCAGGCCGGCGGTCAGCGAGGGCGACACCGGACGTTCGCCCGGGGCGCCGCTGTCGGGCGAAGGGATGCCGGCGTCGTTGTAGAAGAGGCCGTGCAGCGTCTTCTCCCAGGAATCCCCGTCGACCGACGCGAGGTTGATCTCGACTCCCCGGTAGATCCGGATAGCCTGATCCGAGAGCGCTGCAGCATCCACGCCCAGCGCCGGCCAGGTGCCGCCGTCGGCGACCACGTCGCGGGTGGTGGTGTGGATCCCGCCCTGGTCCTGGAGCGTCCACTCCCACTGGTGGGTGGCGTAGGAGTAGGAGCCGTCGCCGGTCTCGTCCAGGTCGCAGCTGTGGTCGGTGGCGGTGAGCCAGTGCAGCCCCATGGCCAAGGCGGTTTCCCTGACCGCCGGCAGCGGCGCGCCCCACTCGTAGAGGTTGTTGGTGTACATGGTGTGGTAGTGGGTGTCGCCGCCGTACCAGTTCTCGGGCCAGGGGAAGGGGCCGCCGCCCACGTGGACGCGCAGGGTGCGCGACTCGGTGTAGTTGAACCAGTCGTCGCGGTAGTAGACCTGGACCTCGATCTCGATGGCGTCGCCGGCCGCGTGGCCGAGGTTGGCGGGCGTCAGGCGCGTGCCGTCGGGCAGGGACGGATGGCCTTCGGTCACCGTTGTGATCCAGGTCCAGAAGTTGTGCTCGCTGGCGTCGTCGCCGATGGTCTCGTCGCCGAAGTCGTGATCCCAGATCAGGGTCGCGCCGGCGGTGACGTCCCAGGCGCGGATCCAGTGCAGGTCGCGGATGTCGTCCACGTCGCAGTCCTTCAGCACGATCGTCAGCGGGATGGGCGTCTGGGCGTCGACCACGCGCCAGGGGGCGTCCATGATGAAATCCTTGGCGAGCGTGTTCTCGTACTTGTCCGCCGGCCGTGCGGCGTACGGGACGGCTGGCGCGAGGATCGACGCGAGGACGGTGACGGCGATGACGATGCGCATGACGACCTCCGTTGCAGGACCTCGGCATAGTATAACGCAAAACGGGAGCGGCGGGCGCGCCGTCCGCCGCAGGGCCCGGATCCGGGCGGCCGGGGCGATCACGGCGGGCGCAAGGGGAGAAACGAGCCGCACGATGGCACCTCCGCGAAGGGGTGCGGGGTTCGCAGGGGCGGGAACCCGGGAAGAAGTCATCAGTGCGAGACCGCCCGGTCGACGCGGCGTGCAACTTCCCGGGCTCCGTAACGTACTGCGGTGGCCTGCTCTTCCGGCGGGTACGGACACGAGCGACGGGGGTTGCGGAAATGATCCCGAACCATACTGGACGGCGCGACGCACGACGCCGCGACGCCGACGATCCCATCGGTCGTCGCTGACCACGCCAGTTGTGGACACTCCCTGACAGGCCCTATATATTCGGCCGGTCATGACATCCATCCTCATCGGCATCGGCACCTTCTCGCTCAACGCCCTGCAGAACGCAGGTCGCGGCAGCATGCTTTTGCTCGAGATCGTCATGCAGCTGCCGCAGATGTGGCGCATGCGGCGCGAGATAGCCAACCAGATGCACATCGTGGTGGTGGGGTCGATGCCCCTGGTGGTCACCACCTCGATCTTCGTGGGCGCGGTGACCGCCGTGCAGGCCGTCTACCAGATGCAGGCCTACGTGCCAATGAAGTTCCTGGGCACTGTCATCTCCAAATCGGTATTCATCGAGCTCGGCCCGGTGCTGGTGGCGCTGGTGGTGGGCGGCCGGCTCTGCGCCAACTACGCCGCCGAGCTGGGCACCATGAAGGTCACCGAGCAGCTGGACGCCCTGGAGATGCTGGCCATCGACCCCATGCGGCACCTGGCCATGCCGCGCTTCGTGGCCACGTTCTTGATGATGCCGGTGATCACGATCTTCGCCGACGCCATCGCCATCTTCAGCGGCTACCTCATCTCGGTCGGCACCATGGACGTGACCGCCAGCACCTTCAAGGAGGGTCTGCTGGCGTTCTTCGAGATGCGCGACCTGCTCAGCGGCCTGATCAAGGCTTTCTTCTTCGGCGCCATCATCGCCATGTCGGGGCTGTTCTTCGGCCTCAACACGCGCGGCGGCGCGGAGGGCGTGGGCAACGCCACCATGATGGCCGTGGTCGGCAGTTGCGTGAGCGTGCTGGTGGCGGACTACTTCCTGGCCACCATCCTCTTTCAGATCATCTTCGGGGACTGAGCGGACATGGCGCGCCTGAACGACATCGCAATGCCCGACTTCCGCGTCGACGACCCCGCGTCGCGCGAGGGGATCGTGCTGCAGGGCCTGACCAAGACCTTCCAGGAGCGCAAGGTGCTCGACGGACTCGACTTCACCATCGACCGCGGCGAGACGGTGGTGATCATCGGACGCAGCGGCGAGGGCAAGTCGGTCCTGTTGAAGCACATCGTCCGCCTGCTGGAGCCCGAGGAGGGCCGGGTCTGGATCGATGGCGAGGAGATCACGTCCATGCGCAAGCGCAAGCTGTTCGAGGTGCGCAAGCGCTTCGGCATGCTTTTCCAGGGCGCGGCGCTCTTCGACTCGCTGACCATCTGCGAGAACGTGGGGCTGGGCCTGCGGGAACACGGCAACCATTCCGACGAGGAGATCCGCGAACGCGCCTGCAAGTGCCTCGCGCAGGTCGGCCTGAGCCAGGTGGAGGACAAGCTGCCGTCGCAGCTCTCGGGCGGCATGAAGAAGCGGGCGGGACTGGCGCGGGCCATCGCCATGCAGCCCGACTACATTCTCTACGACGAGCCGACCACGGGGCTGGATCCGATCACCTCGGACGCCATCAACGACCTGATCCTGCAGCTGCAGGCCGAGCTCAAGGTGACGTCCATCGTGGTCACGCACGACATGGCCAGCGCCTTCAAGGTGGCCGATCGCATCGCCATGATCTCGACCGGTCGCATCATCTACGCCGCGGGCGTCGACGAGACCCGCGACACGGACCACCCGATGGTCCGCCAGTTCATCGACGGAAGCGCGCAGGGTCCGCTGACTGTCTTCTAGCGGGCCGGGCGCGGCGCAGGGGGAGTTCCCATGGGCAGCAAGAAGGAAGTCCAGGTCGGTATCGCCGTCATCCTGTCCCTGATCATCCTGGTCTGGGGCACGCTCTGGTTCAAGCAGGTGCGCTTCTCGGGCGGGATAGAGCGCTATTTCGTCGAGTTCAACTCCGTGGGCGGCCTGCAGGGCGGCGACAGGGTCCAGGTGCGCGGCATCCGCCTGGGCGCGGTCGAGGACTTCGACATACACGGCGACAAGGTCCGCGTCCGCTTCTACCTGGACGACCTGGCCGACCTGCGCCAGGACGCCAAGATCACACTCACGAGCCAGGGCATCGTGGGCGAGATGCTGCTCGAGATCCTGCCGGGCAAGGGCGAGACCGCACCGGAGGGCTACGTCTTCCAGGGCCGGGCCCTGCAGGATATGAACGCCATGATGGACGAGGGGACCGAGACGCTCGCCGATACCCGCGCGCTCACCCGGGAAGTCACCGAGTTTCTGGCCGAGATACGCGAAGGCGGGCGCCTGTTGGGCGTGATCGACGATACACGCCACGTCATGAACACTTTCGAGCGTGTGACCGGCGACATCGCGCCGGACATCGAGACCCTCGTGGCCGACCTCGACGAGACCGCCAACGCCATACGCATGGCCGTGGCCGGTCCCGACAGCCTGCTCACCGGCGCCCTGCAGGGCGCCGAGGCGTCCCTGGCGCGCGTCGATACCCTGTCGCAGCAGCTCACGCGCGCCACGACCCTGCTGACGGAGGTGCTGCGGCGCCTCGAGGCGGGAGAGGGCAGCGCCGGCCGCCTGCTGCGGGATGATTCCTTGTACGCGCGGGCCGAATCGACCATCGTGGCGGTGCAGGACCTGATCGCCGACATGAAGGCGCGGCCCAAACGCTACTTCCATGTGAGCCTGTTCTAGGATGATACGCCGGCCCGGCCGGACAACGAGGGGACCGAGATGGACGCCAAGACAGCGAACATGATCCAGGCGGTCAAGGACGCCATCATGACCGAGATCAAGGGCCAGCAGCTTTACTCGCATGCCGCGGCCACCACCGAGGATCCCGCCGCCAAGGCCATGTTCACGGCGCTCGCGCGCGACGAGGACGAGCACGTCGCCCTGCTGCAGGCCCAGCACCGCAGCCTCGTCGATGCCGGCCGCATCGACCTCTCCCAGGTGCATCCCGCCGAGGTGGACCACGGCGCCGGGCACGTCATCGACGACAGCTTCCGCAAGTCCATCAAGCGCGGCACCTTCGAGATGGCCGTCATCGGCATCGGCTGCGACCTGGAGAACAAGGCCATCAGCTACTACAAGGAGCAGGCCGGCAAGGCCGAGGATCCCGATCTCAAGCAGCTCTTCACCTGGCTGGCCGAGTGGGAGGTGGGCCACCTGGAGCAGCTGGTGGAACTGGAGAAGATGTTGCAGGACGAGTACTGGGCCGATCAGGGGTTCTCGCCGATGTAGGCGGGCCCGGCCTCGTACCCTGCACACGCCTTTCGCGGGGACGACGGGGCGGCGCTTCTGGGCGCCGCCCCGTCTCGGCTTCCAGGCCCCCCCGGTCTAGAGACCGGGGGGGGGGGGCTTCCAGACGCCTCGCGAAAAGCGTGTGCGGGGTACGTAGCTGGATGCGCACATAGACCCGTGGCAGGCCGGGTGCCTATGAGGCAGGAGACGATCGGAACGGGTTTCGATGATCGATGACAGACCTGACGTTCGACCGATTTGCTAGTGGTCGAGGCTGGTGGTATGATCGTGGGCCTCGCCAACCGTATATGATCGGAGGGATCATGCGCCGCCTCTTGCTGCCCCTGCTCGTCGTCGCGGTCCTCGCGCCGCAGAACGTCCCGGCCGGCGACTACACCGTCGGCGAGACCACCATCACCCGCCTGTCCCCACAGGCGCGCGCGCTGCTGCTCGGCGGCCTGCGCCTGCCCGAGGGCGAGGTCGAGGTCCGCGTCTACGCGTCCGCCGAACCGTTGCCGGCGTTCCTCGACTGGCGGTCCATGCCCGGTGGTTCCTTCGTGAGCGGCGTGCGCTGGCAGGGCCTCTGCGGTTCCTGCTGGGCCTTCTCCGCGCTGGCGGCCTTCGAGTCCGTGGTGATGATCGCCCGTGACGAACCCGGCTCGGACCTGGACCTGTCGGAGCAGTACATACTTTCCTGCAACGCGACGGCCGGGAACTGCACCGGCGGCTGGCTGGAAGGCGCCTTCGAGTTCCTGCGTCTGGCCGGGACGCCGACCGAGGGCTGCTTCGCGTACCTGGGCGACGACACGATACCCTGCCGCGAGAGCTGCCACGCCACGCTCGACCTGGTGGAGAAGGTCGACCAGTGGTGGTTCGTCACCGCCGGCACCGCCGATCCCGCGACCATCAAGACCGCCCTGCAGTATGGCCCGGTGTCCGCCGGCATGGCCATCCACGACAGCTTCATGGGCTACACGGGCGGCGTGTACGACGCCTACGGCAGTCCCGACACGGGGGAGGGCCATACCGTCCTGATCGTGGGCTACGACGACGCCCAGCAGTGCTGGATCGCCAAGAACAGCTGGGGCACCGGCTGGGGCGAGGCGGGCTACTGCCGGGTCGCCTACGACAGCGGGTGCAGCTTCGCGGACTATTCCCTCGCCTGTTCCTACGACCCCGCCTGGGCGCCCTGCGTCACCTGGTCGCCGGCCGAGATAGTCCCCGGCGAACCGGTCACCATCACCTACGACGCGACCGGCCGACCGCTGGCCGGCGCCGGGGGCCTGCTCGCCCACTGGGGGTACGACGGGTGGCAGGGCGTCACCGATACTGCCATGAGCCCCCTGGGCGGGAACATCTGGGAGGTCGTCGTCACGACCCCCGGCTGGGCCGCCTCCCTGGAGTTCGTCTTCACGAACGGGGCCGGCACCTGGGACAACAACGGCGGCGCCGACTGGATCGTGCCGCTCTTCGGTTCGGCTCCCGATTTCGTGATGGACGGGTTGCTCGATCCCGGCGCCACGCTGCTCGCCGCCGGCGACGATCTGCACCTGTGGAGCGCCGTCTCGGGACCGCTCCTCTATCTCGCCGTGCAGGACCTGGCGACGCCGCGCACGCAGGACCTCTTCGCCCTCGTCTCGACCGACACGCTGTCGGCGTGGCCCGCGCCCTGGACCAAGTCCGGGCTGGTGGTCGCCTGGTCCTGGTACCTGGCGGCCGAGGTCGACAACAACTGGTCGGGTTGGTTCGACGCTGCCGAGGTCGTGCAGGACGGCGCCGCCTTCCGACGCGCCAATGGCGAGGTGCTCGAGGGCGTGCTGGACCTGGGCGTTCTGCTGCCGGGCCGCTCCGCCCGCGACGTCTGGCTGGCCGCGGCGGCGTACGAGACGTGGGCCGGCGGCGCCCTGAGGCGGCAGGCTCCGCCTGGCGACGGCGACGGGTCGATCTCGCCGCCGGAAATGGTTTCCGACGTCATCGTGCCGCTGGAACTGCTCCGGCTCGACGCGGCGCGCGATCGCGGGGGTGTGGAGCTGGCCTGGGAGACGGCCGCTCCCGCGTCGGCGTCGGATTTCGTCCTCAGCGCCGCAGCGGGAGATGCGGGCTGGAACCTGACAGTCGAGGCCCTCGACGCGCTGCGGTTCCGCGCGCGCGATCGTTCCTCCGCCGCCTGTGGCGAGGGAGAGGTGGAGTATCGCCTGCACGGACGTCGCGCGGACGGCGGCCTGTTCCTGCTGGCCCGCCGCGCGCTGTCCGCGGCGTCGCCCACCGTCCTGCGCGTGGATCCGGTCCGGCCCAATCCCGCCAATCCCGGCCTGGAGATCTCCTTCACCACGACCGCGCCGGGACGCGTGACCGTGCGGGTGCTGGATGCCCGCGGCCGCCAGGTCGCCACGCTGCTCGACGAGAGCCGCGGCGCCGGCGGGCATACGGCGCGATGGGACGGCGCGACGGACGCCGGCGCGCCTGCGCCCTCGGGCGTGTACTTCGCGCAAGTGCGCAGCGGAGAGACCGTGGAGACGCGCAAGCTGACGCTGGCGCGTTGATGATCCGGATCTACCTCACCAGGTGACCGCCACTCCGCCCAGGAAGGTGGCCAGTTGCGGTTCTGTCTCGGTCAGGTGCTGCAGGTTGGCGTGGTAGCGGTACTCGCAGATCCAGTCGGCGCCGGCGCCCAGGCGCAGGCGCAGCCCGACGCCTGTGTTCCAGCCCAGGAAGTCGTCGTTCCAGTTGTAATAGGCGAGTCCGAACGATAGGTACGGCTTGACGGGGCCGGCCAGCAGGTTCGCGTGGGCGACGCCGCCGGCGTGCCAGACGGGCGATGATCGATCCCGATCGGGCCAGGGCTGGTGAGGCCGGTGGGCGGGGCCGGTCAGGTAGCGGCCCATCTCGACGCCGTACGAGAAGCGATCGCCCCGATCGCCCCGATCGGCCAGCAGGCCGAGCCGCCAAGCGAAGTCCGTGTGGTTTTCGGCGACGCCCAGGTTCTGCGCCCCGCCGGCCAGCAGCGAGAGCGAGCCGATGCGCCCGTCGGCGTCGGGTGCGGACGGTTCGGAGGCCGGCCGGTCCAGGTCCGCACCCGGCACGGCGTAGATCAGCTCCCAGCTAGGGAGGGCCGAGCCGACCCCGGCGCCCAGCAGCCCGCCGCCGGCCGCGCCGGCCAGCATGCCGCCGGCGA